>CAMQOJ010000005.1 GCA_947003375.1 uncultured Lachnospiraceae bacterium | reverse complement strand
GAGCGGAGAACAATGCGATGCTGTCCTATCTGGAGGACGACAAACGATTCGCCGACCTGTTCAACCAGATGTATTTTAAGGGGCAGCAGGTGGTGGACGCGGGAGAGCTGGCGGAGGCATCGGAAGTATATCATGGGAAGCCAGGGGAGAAAGGGGGACAGCGGACGCGCGACATCAAGAGGAGGCTGAAATCCGGCAAGGAGCTGAAAATCCTGGCGGTGGAGAGCCAGAGTGATGTGAACTACATCATGCCCTGGCGCATCATGGATTATGACTGTCGGGAATATGAAAAGCAGATACGGGGAGCCCAGAGGGCGAACCGGGAGCTGGACAGGGCGGGGACGCGGGTCTACGCCAATGAGGGGGAACGGCTGAGCGAAGTGCGCAGAGAGGAGCGTTTTTCGCCTGTCTATACACTATGCCTGTACCATGGGGCAGAGGAGTGGGACGGCCCAAGGAGCCTGAAGGACATGATGGATTTTGGGGAAAACATGTCCGGGCATGTGGGTGATGGGGCATGGAAAGAGTGCTTTGCAGATTATCCCATGCGCCTCGTATGTGCCAATGAGCTTGTGGACTGCTCCGGCTTCCAGACATCGCTGCGGGAGCTGTTTATGATTCTGGCCTGCCGCAGGGACAAGGAACGGCTGAAGGAGCTGCTGGACAAAAATGCGGTTTACCAGAAGATGGATGAGGAGACTGCCCAGACGTTGGGCGTATTGATGGGCATAAAGAGATTTGAGGAAAATAAAAAGAGATATAAGACAGAGAAGGGAGAATACAACGTGTGCCAGGCCATAAGAGAGATGATGGAGGACAGCAGGTCGGAAGGCAGCGCCAGCCAGGTAATCGAAATCATAGAGAATATCATGAAGGAGCTGCAGTGTTCCCTGGAGAAGGCATGCAAAATAGCCGGTAAGACCGTGTCAGAGTACCGGCAGTCAGAGCAGATATGTGGGAAAAGATACTGCAAAAGGTAGGCTTGCCTACAAAGCAGGGACACAAAAGCGCTAGAAAGCAGATGCTCAACCAAGAAAATGTTGAAAATCCCAGAATCTCCGACTAATTTCTGCTCTATTAGCACGCTTCCTCCAAAAGAGGACAGCCAGACAGCCCGCAAGCACTTTCAGGGTATTGTAGTTCGTCAGAATACCTGATACACTGTAAAAAATGAAGTGCCGGAAAAGAACCAGCTTTAAAAGAAACGAGGTGCCCAAATGAACGGTGTCAGGCCTTTTACGATAATGCTGAAAGATATGGAAGTCATGAAGGTAGATTTCGAGACGCTGCAATATGAAATCCTGAATGAGAAATACCTGCCCTATCCTGTCAGAGGGAAGCTGCGCAAGATGCCAGACCCGGGCAGCATAAAATCCTCCTATGACATGACGCAGTCCATGATAGCAGCCAGAAAGAACGAGGAAGCCATCGTCAGTTGGCTGGCTAACAGGGTATTGCTCTTAAGCCGCGCCAACGCGAAATGGATTTATAATCTGTTCCGCTTTGAGCAGACCGGGACTGATGAGCAGCGGGTCAGGATTGCCATGACCTGCAGGGCGGTGTCCGTATCGGATTCCTATTGGCTGAAGTTTGACGATGATAAGGAAATTACCTGGAGCAAAGTCGATGTGAAGCAGAATCCTTTGAACGAGATAGTGGCGCAGGTGGCACTGCATGGAAAATCACTCACCCTCCAGGGTTCCATGATCACGCCTGAACTGACCACCAACGGAGCCTATGCGAAGGCGTGGAGACGCCATCCGGACGGCAATCTGTGGCTCTATAAGCTGGGGGCGAATGGAAATATGGAGTCCAGGATAGAGGTTATGTGCTCCAATCTGCTGGACAAAATGAATGTGGAACATGTCCACTACGAGGCCGGGAAGGATGAAGACAAATATGTCTGCATGTGTCCCTGCATGACCACAGAGGCAAAAGCGATTCTGACAGGCATGGAGTTCATCTCCTACTGTAATGTAAACGGCATGAACCCGGAGGAGGAAATGTTCCGGATTGACCGGGAAAGCATCTACAAGATGTGGATTGTGGACTTCCTGATTAGCAACCGTGACAGACATGGACAGAACTGGGGCTTTTTCTATGATATGGAAACCATGGAGATTCTGGGCTGCCATCCCCTGTTCGACCATAATAAGGCATTTGAAGGGGAATATATGAAGGACTTGGACGCGCCCTATCAGTTCGGCGAGATGACCATAAGGCAGGCAGCCCTGAAAGCCATGGGGGAAGTGGACTTCCGCTTTACGGCCTCTGTCGCCAGAGAAGACTTCATCACCGAAAGACAGTACCTCAGCTTTAAGAAAAGGGCAGGCTGCCTTGGGCTGAAGGCCGGGTGACGCGCCACAGCTCTAGGAAGCCCGCGTTTTCCGCAAGCGAGGCCTCCCAGATGGAACAGCCTGCCGTCCCTCTGTCCGGAATCACAGCTCGAACAGCGCCTTCTCGTAATCCCTGACGTAATACCTGATATTCGTCCTTCCCTTCTGTATGACAGTGTGCCCTTCTTTTTCCAGCAGCTCCTTCTGCGCCTCTATGCCGCCGGGAAATTTCGCGTTCAGCTCCCCGTCTGCCTTGAGCGTCCGCCAGTAGGGCGTCTTGCGGTCCGTGCGCTGGAAGCTTGCCCAGGCGGCGATTGAGACGAATATGCCCGCAGTGATCGGCTCTGTAAAATCCGCGCCACTCTGTCTGGCAAAATATTCCCGTATGGCCCCTACGGTCAACAGCTTTCCGAAAGGCACGAGGTGCATCACCCTGTCATAGTCCATTGGCGGCGCGAAATACATCCTGTCCCCGCCGTATTTCAGGATGCTCTTCTCATCCGTTATGATCTGGATCTTGGGCATGTCCTTACTGTCGTTCAGCATCGCGTTGAAATCTTTTTTCTCTTCGTTTGCCATAATGCGCACCTCCTGGGCAATAGCATAACCGAAAGAAGGGATAGATGCAATGAGGCAGTTTGAAAAAATCGGGATGTGACGAAAAATATTTTTCGCCAAAGAAGCTTTTGGGAAAAGCTGGAAACAGCGAAAATAGTTTTGACAAAAAAAGGCAATATGGTATAATACACATGTCGGCAATTGTTATCCAAAATAGAAATTTACGGGAGAGAGGGACATGAAGGGAAGGAAACATTGGTGGAAATGTGTTCTGGTTCTGCTGCTGGCGGTTGCGTTAATCGGCAGCAATGTGGACTACACGATGCTGTCGGCATCTGCGCAGGAAGCGGACAGGGGGGGCATCCAGGAGGAAAAGGTGCCTTCTGAGGAAGCGGAGCCTGAAAGCAAGGGAATTCTGTCTGCGGTGCCATTGGAGCCGAATGAGGCGGATTCGGAGGCTCCGGACACGGAAGAGCCGGAGAATGCGGATCAGCAGACTCTGGATGGAAAAGAGCCGGACGGCGCAGCTTTGGGGGACACAGGCGAAGAGAAGCCGGATGAGACGGTTCCTGAGGGGCTGGGAGAGAAGGACCAGGTTGGCGCTGGCGTGGAAGAGCCGGGAGAAGACAAAACGGATGATGCGGATTCGGCAGATCCGGGAGAAGGGTCTCAGGATATAAAGCCGGAGGACGCGCGGAAGGATGCCCCGGATGAGGGCGAGGTCGGAGACTTGGAGAGCGGCGAAGTGGTGGTCGTGCCGGAAGTGGAGATGCCGGACAATGACGAGCTCTTCGAGGGGTATATTGCGCAGCTCTTTTATGGGGATGCGGGCATTTCGCTGTATGGGAATGTAGGTGGTGCGTCTCTGACGGGAACGGCACAAACTATTTATAATACTTTGAAAACGAATATCGAGAAAGTGGCAAATGGGGAACTGACATCTACAGTATTCAGTGTGGGCGATATAAGTTTTGCCGATGCACCTACAAGCGAGGCTGCCGAGGCAAAACTTGGAGAGATGATGAGCGATATTCTCGGTTATCTTTTGATGGATTGCCCCTATGACTTGTACTGGTTCAATAAGGTGAGTGGCGGCGGAATAAGATCTACGTATGGTTTAAGCTCGGCCAAACCAGGAGTGTTACTGAATGTCTCAGTTACTTTCGCTGTGGCGAATGAATATCGTGGTGGTGAACATCAGGTAGACCCAAGCAAGGTATCTACCCCAAAAGTAGCGGCTGCAAAAGCGAAAGAGATTGTGAATAAGTATGCAGGAAAGTCGGATTATGAGAAGCTTAAGGGCTACAAGGAAGAGATATGCAACCTTGTCGCTTATAATCATGGTGCAGCGGATAAGGGGACGAATACACCCTACGGCAATCCCTGGCAGCTAGTATGGGTGTTCGATGGAGAGGCTTCTACAAATGTAGTATGCGAGGGCTATTCAAAAGCATTCCAGTATCTATGTGATTTATCCACTTTCAATAATGCTGTTTGCTATACCGTTACAGGAGAGATGGCTGGTGGTACTGGCGCCGGTGGCCATATGTGGAATATTGTCACACTGGACGGAAAAAATTATCTGGTAGATGTGACGAACTGCGACGATGGCACAGTTGGAGCACCGGATAAGCTGTTTTTGGCTGGTGCCAGAGGTACTGTAAATGATGGGTATAATAGTTGTAATGTTACATATAAGTATGATGCAGATCAAAAAAGTTTGTTTGGAGAAGATATCCTCACTTTGGCTCCAGATAATTATGTGTACGTAGGAGCACTGGAGGTTACGGCTCCCACTGGTATTGCAGTAACCTTCGGCGACAAGGTATCAAATGATGTATTTGACGGGAAAGGCGGCAGTGCAAGCAATGCATCTGGCACTGTGGCCGGTACATTCAAGTGGGATACCAGCGTAACATCCTACGGGGAAGCCGGAACCAGTACATTGAAGGCCATATTTGTACCAGATGCAGGCACTGGCTATGCAAGCGTCAGCACCAACGTGACGGTGACCGTAAACCGTAAACCGATTACCGTGACAGCGGATGCAAAGACCAAGACATACGGCTCCGCAGACCCTGCCCTCACCTATAGCGCCCCGGATGTAGTCGCAGGCTATCCCCTGTCCGGCGAACTGGCGCGCGTAGCCGGAGAAGACGTAAATGCTGAAGGCTACACGATTTCACAGGGAACGGTGACCAATGATAAGAACCCCAATTATAATATCAGCTTCACAGAAAGCAAGCTGAAGATTACTCCCGCCTCCTGCACAGAGACAGTGGAGAAGAAGCAGAACGTCCTGCTGGGAGTGGGAGATTTCCGAGAGCCCACCTATACCGGTGTGGACGGCAAGCCTGTCGGAGGGGATACGACCTATTCTTACGATAATCAGAGCGATATGACATATGAAGCGCTGAAGGCGAAGCTGGCGGCATTGCAGGAGGATGCCACAGGGGAGATTGGCTATACCTTCCGGCCGGATACCCCAAATTACAACAGCGTCACAGGTAAAATCACCTTTACCGTAAGAGACATCGTATTCCTGGTAGGCACAACCCCGGCGACAGCCTCCAATGCGGTGACGCTTAAGTCCGGCGCGGCATACGGAGATTCCTGGTCGGATATCGTGACCATCGGAGCCCTGACGGCAGAAGCGGGAACGGGCAGGGATGACGATAAGGGGCATTTCACCCTGCGGGAGACCGGCATGCCCAACGCGGGAACAGATCAGCCTTTTGCGGTATTGTATAACGGAACCGTGGGAGGGAAGACCTACAAGGATGTAATCGTCTGCACCGGAACGGTAAACGTAAACCGCCGGATTGTGACCGTGGCTGCGGGAAGCTATCAGGTCAGCAAGGTCTACGATAAGACCACGAAAGCAGGGACGGCCACGGGCGAGCTGGCATTGTCCAATATACTGCAGAAGGATATGGATGGCGTGACCGTCAAAGCGGAACCCGGGGATTACACGAACCCCAACGTGGGCGGCCAGAATACGGTGAAGGTAAGCCTCACCATGAGCGGAACAGCCTCCGGAAATTACAGTCTCAGCAATTCCACGCTGGACGTCCCCTGCGAGATTAGGCCCATGTCCATCACGCCGACCCTGGAGCCCCTGGGCAGCTACGACTATACCGGCAAGGCGATAACGCCGGAACTGACTGTAAAGAACGGCGATGAGGCGATGGCGGCATCGGACTTCGAAGCGGTCTGGAGCAACAATGTGAATGCGGGCACCGCAAAGGTAACGGTCAAGCCGGCAGCAGGCGGCAACTACACCTGGAGCGGCACAGTGGAGACGACCTTCGCCATCAATAAGGTGGCATTTAAGGGAGAGGCTGCCAAATCCGTATCCGTGAGGTTTGGCGGCGAATTGACGCTTGACATGGCATCCCTGCTTCCGGAGGGCTATCAGCTGGGCGAAATCACAGTGGCAGATGAGGAGCATATTTTTGAGGGCGCCCCTTCCATGGCTGGTGCCATGTTGTCAGGAAAGTTGGCATATGACAAAGAAAATGTGGGAAAGACGGCTGTCATCACAGTGCCTGTGACAAAGTCCACGAATTTCCATGCCTTTGATTTCACGGTCACAGTAATGGTGGCTGACAAGATGGAGCAGGTGAACTTCGGATTCACCAGTCCTGTTCTGAACAAGGTGTACGGTGACAGCGACTTTACCGTGTCTGTGAGCAATGCGGCCCAGGGGAGCAAGGTGACTTATACCAGCAGCAATCCTGATGTGGCGCAGGTGGACGAGGCAGGCAATGTCCGTATCCTGGGGGCAGGAACCGCGGGAATCCAGGCACAGGCTTCCGAGACGGACGAGTATTTCAGCGCTACGGCAAGCTGCATCCTGAACGTGATTCCCAGGACGCTTGCCTGGGATGTGGAGGGCTTGTCTGCGGTAGATAAGGAAGGCGCAATGAACGGCAATAAAGCCACTCTGTACGGGGAACTGAGAGTATCGGGTATTCTCGAGGGGGATAAGGCGGATGTCGTGTTCGCATGCCCCGCCTCCAGATTGACAGGTACCTATGCCGCGGTGAACGCGGGTATCCAGAAGGTGACGCTTGCCTGGGCAGACCCGAAGAATCCGGCGGTGCTTCAGGGGAGCAAGGCGGGCAACTATAGGCTGCCGGAAACCCTGCCCGGATTCACGGGAAGAATCAACGCGATGAACAGCAATCTGGCGACTCCGCCGGAATCCGGACCGGGCATGCAGTACAGCCTGTCCATGGAGACGGGAATTTCCCAGGTGCCTCAGGCATTCCTGGCACTGGAGAACCTGAATACGCCGGAGAAAATCGAGGAACAGATGCGGCTGAACATCCAGAGCCAGGCAGGGAGCATCCCCCGGGAGAGCATAGAGGTCTATGACGTGGTGCTGATGGTGAACGTGAACGGAACAGGATGGGTGCAGGCTGACAAGAGCAATTTCCCCGCAAGCGGACTGACCGTGACATTGCCGTATCCTCAGGGTACGGGGAAGGATACCAATGATTTCGTGGTATGCCATTTGTTCACAGAAGACATGAATGGGCATCGCGCCGGTGACACGGAATATCCCACTGTGGAAAAGACGGCAGAGGGAATCCGGTTCAAGGTATATGGATTGTCACCGATTTCTGTCGGATGGACGAAAGTCGCGCAGGTAGGCGACACGAAGGATCCGAGTACGGAGGAATCGGGAAGCTCCAGCGAAAGCCAGGCATCGGCGGCTGCGGGAAGCAGCCCGAAGACCAGAGACGGCAGCCATATGGAATGGTATCTGCTTTCCATGGTCCTGTCAGGCGGTACCCTTTGCGGGATATTCTTTTGGACGAGAAAGCGCAGGAGAGGATAAGCAAAAACCTCTTGCAAATTTTCCCAAAGACGTGTAAGATAATCATATCCGGTCTTTCCGACTTAACCGAAAGACCGGATAAAAAGAAGCAAGTAAGGAAAGCTCTGCATGACTGACGGAAGTGGGAGGACCCACAGGGAGTGCAGCCGTAAGAAAATGCCGACCGTCTGGGCGCCACTCGTTATGGGGTGCCTGGGTGTCGGCATTTTTGTTCATGGCAAAAGAACCTCGCAACGCACCCAAAAAGCGCGCCATACGAAAATCGAAGCATCGAAGGAGGAAAAGTATGCTGCAACTGGAACAGGAACTGAAAAACAACGCGTACCCCGGCAGGGGAATCGTCATCGGGCGCTCCGATGACGGCAGGAAGGCGGCGATTGCCTACTTCATCATGGGTAGGAGCGTGAACAGCCGCAACCGTGTCTTCGTCACGGAAGGGGAGGGCATCCGCACCCAGGCCTTCGACCCGGCCAAGCTGACGGACCCCAGCCTGGTGATCTACGCGCCTGTGCGTGTGTTTGCCGCCGGACAGGGAACTGACACTATTGTCACAAACGGGGACCAGACGGACACGGTCTACGAGGGCCTCTCCAAGGGGCTCACCTTCGAGCAGTCCCTGCGCAGCCGCGAGTTCGAGCCGGACGGGCCCAATTACACCCCCAGGATATCCGGGCTGGTGCATATCCAGGACGGCGGCTTCGATTACTGCATGTCCATCTTAAAGAGCAATGACGGAGATCCGTCCTGCTGTAATCGGTACACCTTTGCCTATGACAGACCCGCCGCCGGAGAGGGCAGGTTCATCCACACCTACATGCACGACGGGAACCCCCTGCCCAGCTTCCAGGGAGAGCCTAAAAAGGTAGCCATCCAGGGCGATATCCACAGCTTCGCCGGGATGCTGTGGGAGAGCCTCAACGAGGAGAACAAGGTCTCCCTGTTCGTCCGCTTCATCGACATCGCCACGGGCCGGTACGAGACCCGGATATTGAACAAGAACCAATAGGCGGACGATGGCAAAAAAGAAGCGGGAAGAACAGCGGGAAGATTTGAGAACAGAGCAGAAGCTCAGAGAACAGAAAATCGGGAAAGGAAGACGAAATCATGAGTGAAATCCAACTGAAATACGGATGCAACCCCAACCAGAAGCCCTCCAGGATCTACATGGAGGACGGCAGTGCCCTCCCCGTCACCGTCTTGAACGGCAGGCCCGGCTATATCAACTTCCTGGACGCCTTCAACGGCTGGCAGTTGGTGAGGGAGCTGAAAGCGGCCACAGGACTGCCCGCGGCCACCTCCTTCAAGCATGTGTCCCCGGCGGGGGCGGCGGTGGGCCTGCCTCTGGACGAGACCCTGGCGAAGATCTACTGGGTGGACGACTTAGGTCCGCTCTCCCCCCTGGCCTGCGCCTACGCCAGGGCCAGAGGCGCTGACAGGATGTCCTCCTTCGGCGACTTCATCGCCCTGTCCGACATCTGCGACAGGGACACGGCCAGGCTGATCAAGCGGGAGGTGTCCGACGGCTGCATCGCCCCGGGCTACACCGAGGAGGCCCTGGCCCTTCTGAAGGCCAAGAAGGGCGGCAATTACAATGTCATCCAGATCGACCCCTCCTATGTCCCGGCCCCGGTAGAGCGCAAGCAGGTCTACGGCATCACCTTCGAACAGGGCCGCAACGAGCTGGACGTGAATGGGGATTTGCTCTCCGATATCGTCACGGTGAACAAAGAGATACCGGAGGCGGCGCTGATTGACATGAAGATTGCATTGATCACCCTGAAATACACCCAGTCCAATTCCGTCTGCTACGTGAAAGCCGGCCAGGCCATCGGCATCGGCGCCGGGCAGCAGTCCCGCATCCACTGCACCAGGCTGGCGGGCACCAAGGCGGACAACTGGTTCCTGCGCCAGTCCTCCCAGGTGCTGGGGCTCCAGTTCGTGGACAAGCTTGGCAGGCCCGACCGGGACAACGCCATCGATATCTACATCGGGGACGAGTGCATGGACGTGCTGGCGGACGGCGCCTGGGAGAAGGTCTTCAAGGTTAAGCCCCCCGTGTTCACCAGGGAGGAGAAGCGGGCGTGGCTGGACCGGATGCAGGATGTGACCCTGGGCTCCGACGCCTTCTTCCCCTTCTCCGACAATATCGAGAGGGCCCACAAGAGCGGCGTGAAGTACATCGCCCAGCCCGGCGGCTCCGTCCGGGACGATGCGGTCATCGAGTGCTGCGACAAGTACGGCATGGTCATGGCCTTTACGGGAATCAGGCTGTTCCATCATTGAGTTTCAGGCTTTTTCCTACAGAAATCGCAGCAGTCATTTTCCGACAGTTCCTATGTCAAGCCGGGCGGCATATGCGCATCCGCGCGTCGTCCTGCCGGAAACGATGGGAACGACTGATTGCTTGCCCCAAGAACGGGACAGAGTGGAGCGTGGTATCATGGAAAGCAAATTCAAAAGCGACAAACGGGGAGAGGAGGCGCTGGCCTCCTTCCTGGATACCTGTCTGTATTCCAGAATGGTGGAGGACAAAATCATCCTGGATTTCAAAAGGACAGAGGATAAGCAGACCCAGCTAAGCGGCGTAGACCTTATCCTGACCACAGGGACGCGGGATGTGAAGGTAGACGAGAAGTCCACGCTCCAATACATCAACAAAGACATCCCCACATTTGCCATGGAAATCTACTACAGGGGCAACACGGGGTGGTTTCTGAAGGACGGGCTGCAGACAGACGCCTACCTCCTCGTCTGGCCCCGGGCCGCCACCACGGATCTGGGCGCGATCGCTGCGGAGGATTTCACCCTGTGCGACTGCATGCTGATATACAAGCAGGTGCTCAGGAAATATGTAAACAAATTCCTGTCCGACCAAGAGCTGCTGTCGGCGGCCCGGGCGCTGGACAGAGGAGAACTGGACTGGGAGCCTGGCTACAAGAACAGATACTATGTGCCCAGTAATACGGAGCTGTATCTGACCATATCCGGGCAGTTGTATGAGAGGCCGGTGAACCTGGTAATCAAGAAGAGTATATTGAAGCAGCTCTGCCGCTTTGAAGTGCTCGTGGAAAAGGACCGTATCCGGTTCCTGGAAAACCAATGACAGGGCGCTGCGTAGGGTGGTTCGGGAAGGGACTGAAAGGAGGGTCAGCCTTGGAAGGGAAGCTGAGGAACATGACTGCCATATACCTGCTCAGAGGGGAGAAGGTGCTGCTCCTGTACAGACAGGGAGGAAGAGTGGTCAATGATGTCTGGACAGGCTCGGCAGGGGGCCATTTCGAGAAGGATGAGCTCAACGACGCCAAAGCCTGCGTGCTGCGGGAGCTGTACGAGGAGCTTGGCCTGAGGCCGGAGGACATCGAGGGCCTGGCCCTGCGCTACATAGCCCTGCGGAATGTCAAAGGGGAAATCAGGCAGAACTACTACTTTTTTGCGAACATAAAAGAACATGTAGACGACAACCTGGCCTCCAACGAGGGTATATGCAGGTGGTTTTCGCTGGAGGACATAGCCTCGCTGGAGATGCCGCTCTCGGCCAGATATGTCATGGACCATTTCTGCGCCACCGGGCGGCACACGGACAGGACATACGTCTGCCTGGCCAATGCGGAAAGGGCAGAAATCCTGGAGCTGTGGGAGTCCTGACAATGCCGATATTTTTTCAGGAATACACTGAATCCTGTTGAAAGATATCGCGTTGTTATGATATAATGAGCCACAGCGGCAAGCTGTAAACATCACAGGAAAGGCAAGGATTTGACAGATGAGCGACACGGAATCCAGAAATTTTATAGAAGTGATCATCGATAAGGATCTGGCGGAGGGCGTATGTGACACCGTGCACACCCGTTTCCCGCCGGAGCCCAACGGTTACCTCCATATCGGCCATGCCAAGAGCATCCTCCTGAACTATGGGCTGGCCCAGAAATACCACGGCAAGTTCAACATGCGTTTCGACGACACCAACCCCACCAAGGAGGACATCGAGTTCGTGGAGTCCATCAAGGCGGACATCCAGTGGCTGGGGGCGGACTGGGAGGACAGGCTGTTCTTCGCCTCCGACTATTTCGGCCAGATGTACGAGGCTGCGGTGAAGCTGATTGAAAAGGGCAAGGCCTATGTGTCCGACCTGACCGCGGAGGAGATCCGGGAATACCGGGGGAGCCTCACCGAGCCCGGCAGGGACGACCCCTACATCACCCGCAGCGTGGAGGAGAACCTGCGTCTGTTCCAGGAGATGAAGGACGGGAAGTACGCGGACGGCGAGAAGGTACTGCGGGCCCGCATCGATATGGCTTCGCCCAACATCAACATGCGCGACCCCGTCATCTACCGTGTGGCGCACATGAGTCATCATAATACCGGAGATGCCTGGTGCATCTATCCCATGTATGATTTCGCGCATCCCATAGAGGATGCCATAGAGGGAATCACCCATTCCATCTGCACACTGGAGTTCGAGGACCACAGGCCCCTCTATGACTGGGTGGTGCGGGAGCTGGAGTACCCCCATCCGCCCAAGCAGATCGAGTTCGCCAAGCTGTACCTGAAGAACGTGGTGACGGGCAAGCGCTATATCAAGAAGCTGGTGCAGGAAAATATCGTGGACGGCTGGGACGATCCCAGGCTTGTGTCCATCGCGGCCCTGCGCAGGAGGGGCTTCACGCCGGAGTCCATCAAGATGTTCGTGGATCTCTGCGGCGTCTCCAAGGCCCAGTCCATCGCGGATTATGCCATGTTGGAGTATTGTATCCGGGAGGATCTGAAGGCCAAAGCGCCCCGTCTGATGGCGGTCCTCGACCCGGTGAAGCTGGTCATCGACAATTATCCGGAGGGACAGACCGAAATGCTCACCGTGGGCAACAATCCCGAGAACGAGGCCCTGGGCACAAGGGAAGTGCCCTTCGGCAGGGAGCTGTACATCGAGCGGGAGGACTTCATGGAGGAGCCGCCGAAGAAATATTTCCGCATGTTCCCGGGCAATGAGGTGCGCCTGATGAATGCCTATTTCGTGAAATGTACCGGCTGCGTCAAGGATGAGGCGGGCAAAGTGGTCGAGGTTCACTGCACCTACGACCCGGCCTCCAAGGGCGGCAACAGCCCGGACGGCAGGAAGGTGAAGGGCACCATCCACTGGGTGGCGGCGGACACTGCGGTCTCCGCCCAGGTCCGGCTGTATGAGAATATCATCGATGAGGAGAAGGGCGTGTACAATGAGGACGGGAGCCTGAACCTGAACCCCGACTCCCTCACCGTTCTGAAGGACTGCAAGCTGGAGCCTGCCTTTGCGGGGGCAGAAAAGTATGCGCGCTTCCAGTTCGTGAGGCAGGGATTCTTCTGTGTGGACGCAAAGGACTCCCGGCCGGATGCCCTGGTGTTCAATCGCATCGTTTCGCTGAAGAGCTCTTATGTGCTGCCCAAGTAAAGCCCCGGCAGACCGGGCCTGTCTCCTGTGGGAGACAGGGATGTAGGGAGGGGGATTTATGCTCCGCGGCGGAGAGCGGCAGGGCGCAGGGGCATCAGGCGGGCCCGGGGACGATTTGTGGGGAGGTGGAGGAGAGTATGGGGATTTTATCGGGTTTGAAGAGCCTGGGCCTGGGGAACCTGGAGGATGTGAGCCTCTTTGAGGAGCCGAAGAAAAAAGAGGCGGAGAAACAGGAGCAGGTGGCGGCGCCCAAGGTCCAGGAAAAGGATTTGATTTATGACAGGTCTTTTGTGTGCCCGGTGTGCGACAGCTCTTTCACTTCCAAGGTCATGAAGTCCAACAAGGCCAAGCTCCTGGGCACGGATGCGGATCTCCGGGCCAGGTATGAGGGGATCGACGCGGCCAAGTATGAGGTGGTGATGTGCCCGATCTGCGGCTACGCCGCGCTGATGCGCTATTTCACAGGCATCACCTCCAGCCAGGCCAAGCTGGTGCGGGAGAAGATCAGCCAGACCGTGCGCATCCAGCCCAGCCAGGGGGACATCTATACCTATGAGGAGGCCATACAGCGTTACAAGCTGGCTTTGGTGGGCGCCGTGGTAAAGCGTGCAAAGCCGAGCGAAAAAGCATATATATGCCTGAAGTACGCATGGCTCACGAGAGGCTATCTGGAAAGCCTGAAGGAGCAGGAGGCCAAGGCGGACGAAAAGCGGGTGGCGGAATGGGAGGCCCAGGAGAACGAGCTTCTGGCCAATGCCTACAAGGGCTTCACGGAGGCCAGACAGACGGAGATGTTCCCTCTGTGCGGCATGAACGAGGTCACGGTGGACTATCTGCTGGCGGTGCTGGCAGCGCGGTTCCAGGATTATGATATGTCTGTAAGGCTTTTGAGCAGCATCATCACCTCCAGGAGCGCCAACTCCCGTATCAAGGACAAGGCCAGGGACATGAAGGACCAGGTGATGCTGGACATGAAGAAGAAACAGCAACAGCAGGGGTGAGCGGGAGGACGTTTTGAATGAAATGACATTTCAGATACGGACAGAGGGGGACAGCTGTCTGTATGAGCAGATATATCAGCATATCAGAGGGGAAATCAGAAGGGGGAAGCTTCTTGCAGGGGAGAGGCTTCCCTCTACGCGTGCTCTGGCGGAATATCTCCAGGTGTCCAGGAGCACGGTGGACTATGCCTATGGGCAGCTGCTGGGCGAGGGGTACATCGAGTCCAGGCCCTGCAGGGGGTATTTTGTCTGCCCTGTGGAGGACTTGCTGCTGCTGGACGGGGACATGGAACTGCCCGGCGATTCTGTGGAGGGCGTCCGGGCGGGAGAACAGGGCGGCAGGCCCGGACAGGGAGATGGGGCCGCGGGAGAGGGCAGGGCTGCGTGGCGGCAGGATAGCACAGTGCCAGGCGGGAACGAGACAGGGCGGGACAAGGGCATGGGTGCCCGGGCGGCCGTGGACTTCTCGCCCTATCTCATCGATATGACGGGTTTCCCCTTCGGCATCTGGAAGAAGATCACGAAAAACATCCTGACCTATGCCAACAGCGACCTGTTCGCAAAAGGGGGCCCACAGGGGGACTGGGGGCTGCGCTGCACAATCAGCCGGTATCTCCATTCTTCCAGAGGCGTGGACTGCAGGCCGGAGCAGATCGTCGTAGGGGCCGGAAATGATTACCTGCTGCTTTTGCTGGAAAAGATTCTGGGCCGCCATGTGCGGATTGCTATGGAGAATCCAACCTACATCAGGTCTTATCAGATATTCCGCTCTTTTGCCTATACAATCGCCACGGTGGACATGGACGAGTGCGGGATGCGGGCGGACAAACTGGCGCAGGCAGATGTGCAGGCGGCCTATGTGATGCCCTCCCATCAGTTCCCCACAGGGACGGTGATGCCCATAGGGCGGAGGATGGAGCTGCTGAAATGGGCGGACGGGGGGAAGGATAGATATCTGATAGAGGACGATTACGACAGCGAATTCCGCTTCCGGGGCAAGCCCATTCCGGCGCTTCTGGCCTCGGACAGGCATGGAAAGGTCATCTATATCGGAACCTTCTCCAAGGCTATCGCCCCTGCCATCCGGGTGAGTTTCATGGTGCTGCCGGAGGCTCTGCTTGCCAGATATAGGGCAGACTGCTCCTTTTATTCCTGCACGGTGTCCCGCATCGACCAGAGCATCCTGAACGAGTTCATCGGGGAGGGGTATTTCGAGCGTCATCTAAACAAGATGCGCAAGATTTACAGGGCCAAGCACGAGGTGCTTCTGGAATGCCTAGGAGATTTGCGGGAGGACTTTCAGGTGTCGGGGGAGAACGCGGGGCTGCATCTGCTGCTGACCGCGAGGAACGGCATGGATGAAAGGGAGCTGATTCAGAGGGCGGCACAGCGGGGCGTGCGGGTCTATGGCCTGTCCGAGAGCATGGTGGAGGAGGCCCCTGACAGCCGGACCGTGCTGCTGGGCTTCGGCGGGCTGGGAGACAAGGAAATAAGAGATGGCGTGGCGCGCCTGAGGGAGGTCTGGAAAGGAAAGGGATAACAAAAACACAGGATACAGCGGAAAGGAGCTCCGTATATCCTGTGTAGCTGTGTCTTTTGAGGGAAACTGCCGCCCCCTGTGAAAAAACCGGTCAGTTGTCGCTGATGGGAGGCTCTTCGTCAGTACTGTCCTCCTCATCGAAGAACTCTTCCACAGACTCCTCAGCCTTTTGGGCGGTGTCCGCCACCTGCTCCGCGAGAGGCGTGAAGCTATCCTGGCCGGCAGAGGCATCGGAAGTGCCCTGTGCGGCATAGTTTGAATCGGCAGGAGCTTCCTCCTGTGCGGGGGCAGCGCTTTCCTTCTCATCAGCCTGTCCTTCGGGATTCAAGGGGACATAGCTGCGGGAATCGCTGTCCTTTTCCTTCTCATCCTCTTCGCTGAAATCGTCGTAATCATCTTCCACGCTGCCATACTCCGCATCCTTTTTGCGGGCAAAATAATAGACGGCACCAATCGCGGAACCGATTGCAGCGCTGATCAATAAAAGCTTTCCAAATTTTTTTGCCATAGGGGACTCCTTTCAACAGGTTCGTTTTTTCTGATACTATGATATTAATACTATTTTGCAGAATTGAAAAGGGAATATGCATAATTTTACTAAAAATTTATGATTTGCTTTCCGTCAGGGGCAGAACATGGTATAATTCCTATAGGAATTGCCGGGATTTCTCACGATTCCATATCCCCTATTGGAGGAGCGTCTACATAATGAACAGCAAATTCTTCGATATAAAAAAAGAGAAACAGGACAGGATCATCAATTCCGCCTTGAAGATATTCGCCATGCAGGGCTACCGCCACGGCAGCACCGACGACATTGTGAAGGAGGCTGCCATCAGCAAGGGCCTGCTCTTCCACTACTTCGGCAGCAAGGTGGGCCTGTACTGCTTCATATATGACTACAGCGTCCGGTTCATGAACCTGGAGCTGCGGTCCACCGTGAACGCCAAGGAGACGGATTTGTTCGCGCTGATGAAGCAGATGGAGTGCGCCAAGATGCATGCCATGAAGGGATATCCCTACATGCAGCAGTTCCTGAACCGCTCCCTGTCCGAGGACTCCTACGAGGCGCTCCTGTCCACGGAAGAGAAGCGGAACGCGCTTTCGGAAACATATGCCTCCATCGACGCCCAAATCGACTACGCAGCCCTGCCGGAGGGCGTGGACGGCCAGAGGCTGCGCAAGATGCTGGACTTCACCATCAAGGGGCTGATGACGGAGCGGTTTCAGGACGCTTCTTTCCAGCCGGAGATGCTCTACGAGGAGATTTGCGGCTATCTGGACATGGTAAGGGGCATCGTGTATAAATGAGGCCTATTTGCTCATGGTGTAGGGGCCGTCCGCAGGATACCCGCCCTTGAGCTTCTGCATGCCCCGCTGTATGGCATCTTTGGAATTCTTCCAGTCCGCGTCCTTGTTGCGATAGTCGAATTTCTCCACCATCCAGGCCACGTCCTCGGACAGGCGTCCCATGTTGCTCTCCATGAGGGGGAAGATGGCGCTGTAGAACTCGTCCTTGGCATTGCCCGAGAGCTTGGCGTCCGCGGCCTGGCACAGGTCTCCGAAATGGTGGAGGCAGAAGCCCTTTCCGTCCTTGATTTTCTGGCGGAAGGCGCTGTCCTGGTTCCAGAGGTAGAAGAAGGTGTCCATGTACCGGGCGTAGGTGTCGGCGAAGTGGTCGCAGATGTAGCAGGTGGATTCCTTTTTCCGGACCCAGGCGGCGATGGGGTTGGTGTCCGCGGCCTTCCGCAGCTTGTCCTTGAGGGAGGTCTTGGCGGGCTTGAAATGAGCGATTTCGTTTTTCATCTCGCCTATGACCTTCTGGTAATGGGTCTTTAGGATCCAGGCATTGCCCAAAGTATTGCCGTAGTCGAACATCTTCTGAAAATGCTGCCTGCAGAAGCCTGCCTTGTCCGTCATCTCGCGGATATCCGCCTCCATGTAGGAGGAGCCGCTGCCCAGCACGAAATCCAGCAAATCCTGCTCCACGCTTCGCTCAATGAAGCAAAAAGGGCACTCGTCGCCCGCGTTCACGGCGTCGTTTAAGGGGATGGTGTATAATTGTTCTTTCATGGCGTTTTCCTTTCTGTTGGTATTATAGTTAGTTTACAATAAATTTCCCATAATTGCTATATATTCGTAGGATTTTATTTGTCAGAATATGGTTAATGAATAAGGCTGTTCTGACGATATATAGAATGATAAGTATGCTTCGAAATGGAACGGGTACATTCCATCGAAGAAACATATTCCACGGAAAGTTTCATCAGATGTAAAGGAGTGATTATATGGGTATCAGCATCGATGTAGGTAATACGGGTTCGGATTATTCATATCTGTTCCAGGGCCTTTCAGGCGGCAGCCTAGGTAATCTGAATTTCCTGTCGGATTATGCCGGCATCAAGAACGGCAGCTATGGCAAGCTGATGAAGGCCTATTACGGGACGGCCCAGAATATCAGTACAGGCAAGGCATCCTCCGGCAATGGCAGAACAAGCAATGTCCTGGACAAGATTCTGGAAGAGAAGATGCATCCGAAGGTCTCCAAGGAGGCGCAGAAGGCCAACAAGAATCTGACAGCAGGGCTTTCCAGCCTCGACTCCTCTGTGGCCACCTTGCAGAATGACAATACCTATACGGATTCCACAGACGGCAGGAGCGCGGCGGATAAGGTGGTGTCTGCGGTGAAGGCCTATGTGGCGAACTACAATAACGTAGTGACCACGGCAAAGGACTCTACGCTGACCAACAAGACGGCATACGTGGCGAATATGATGAGCAGCACGGCGGCCAATGCGGATAAGCTTTCGGAAATCGGTGTCACGGTCAATGCCAACGGCACGCTGATGCTCAATGAGGGGAAGCTGAAGGAGACGGATATCTCCAAGGTGCAGGATCTGTTCTCCAGCGATAATGTCTTAAGCTATGGCTCCATGATATCATCCCGCCTCCACTTCGCGGGCTCTGCCTCCGGGACGACCAGTACGGACAGCACGGGGACAAACGATAAAACGGCTTCCGGCGCATCCACCCTCAAGGCGGACAGCCAGGCCCTCGCCTCCGATGCCTTATATCAGAAGGTAAAGGACAAGGACGGCAACGAGACGGATGAGTACGATGTCAAGAAGATTTTCGCCACGGCAAAGAGCTTCGTGAGCAATTACAACAAGATGTTCGATGCGGCGGAGTCCAGCTCCAATTCAGGCGTGGTGGCGAACCTGTCCTATATCAGGGAGAAGACGGCGCGCAACGCGGATGCCCTGAAAAGCTTCGGCATCAGCGTGGACGCGAAAGGCAGGATGAAGATAGACGAGGACACCTTCAAGAAATCGGATATGTCCAAGGTGCAGGAGTTCTTCAAGGACTACGGCTCTTCCATTGCCACCAACGCGTCTCTGGTAGATTATTACATGACCACCCAGGCAAATGCCGCCAACAGCTACACGGCCGGCGGATCCTATAATGTACAGGGAGGCTCCCGCTATAGCGGTACGGTGTAAGCCGGATAGAAAGGGACATAAATATAAGGATGCAGATTGACCAGAGCAGTATCTGGGGATTTGCATCCTTTTCTTTTGTATACGGATAGGACGGAATCAGGCTTTTTGAAGCATCCGGGCTGATTCCCATCTTATCATTATCCATCGTTTTTGACGGAAAAGGTACAAAAAAGGTACAGAGATTTGGCGGCAGGGCTCCATACATCGGGACGCGTCGGTGCCTTTAAGGTATAAAGGGCATGGGAATCTGTAAAAGGACAGAGAGGAGGTGAGACAGGAAAAGTGGGCGTGGACGATGGTTGTAAAAAGCGGAGAGTCCTGTGACCTTGGGGTGGATAATCCGCTGGAAGTGTATGGTGTTTCTCTTGGAACAGAGCATGAGGTGGATGTCAGAGCAGATACTTTGTCAAACCATATCCTTGTTTCGCAGAAATCCGTGGCAGTAGTTATCCTACATAACCATCCCTCGACACAGACATTTTCAATACAAGATATACGCTTCTTTATTGAGTTTTCTGCGCTAGAGGTTATGGTTGTGGTATCAAATCAAGGAACGGCGCATTATATGAAGCGAGAGGGCAGTTATGATTTGAAAAAGGCGGCTGCTTTATTTAATGAGTGCGTGGAAGATTTAAAAAGGAATTCCCCACTAACAGAGGTTTATCTCGCAGCATTGTCATTTCTGGCCAAGAGTAGTGAAGTAGGTATTTATTATCGTTAGGGAGGTTGATGGAATGGAAAGCTATATTTTGAATGATGTGGAATATGATTTTAAGCCTTTGGAAATCTTTATCCCCGACCCGGATTATAAAGCTGATGAAAAAGAGTTGCAGAAAAGTATTGAAAAAAATAAGGCGATTATTGCAAGAGCAAGGGAAAGCCGGAAAAGGCATCTGGAGAAATTATGATATATCAGATCGAAGCGAAAGAGGGAGGACTCGTTTTGAGCCCTTTCTTTAGTTATGTCGGGAGGTGTGGAATGATGAACGACAGTAAAGGCAGAGTTACATAGAATCAGTCAGGCTAACATTGCATATAGCTGCCGTGTTTCCGCCGCTGGGCCATATATCCGCGCAGGGCCACCACCATGTAAATGGTAGTTTGGTTACAATAACTATCATCCGTGACGCAAGGCCGGAGGGACTGTTCGGGTATTTCGAGAAGCATGGCATCAGAGTAACGAATCCGTATGGCAGGGAACTGGCGGATTCCGTGTTAGAGGTAAGCATCAGGGCGAACAGGCAGATAGCGGAAGAATTGAGAGGAGGAGACAAGATGTGCAAGGCGTTGTTGGAGATTATGGAGCCGGAAAAGAGATGGCAGCCATATATGTCGGCTAAGATAGCTTAAGGAGGAACTTCTCCGAGCACAGGCCCAATGTCGCTTATGACTGTGACATCCACGCGAACGCGAAAGGGTACGAATACCTCGCCTATCAGATACTGAAGAGACAGGGGGCGGCGTGATGGCGGAAGAAAAGGTCATCACGCTCCGGTTCCAGGAACGGAAGGCCATGGACATGGAGCTGTACCGGGATCTGGAAAGGGGGAAGGAAGAGCTCGGCCTGTCGATGCCTGCGTATGTGAAAGATATCCTCCGGCAGCATTCCAGGAGCGCAGGGAGGGCCGGGACGGATGCGGGGATGGAGGCATGCATGGAACAGATACGGGAGATTGTGCAGGGGGAGCTTGCTTCCCAGAGCGCTGCATTTGCCAGGACGCTGGAAAAGATGACGGAAGGATTTCCGGAAAGAGCAAAAAGGACAGGGCAGGCAGAAGGGCTGCCGGAAAGCGGGGAGGCCCTTCCGGGATACAGCGATGACCTCCCTGAAGGGATGGCCTGAAAGAGATGGAGCCGCTGGCCTATGTCTATAACCACGATATGCCGGACTGCTCTGAGTTCGGATGTATCGGCATCGAGCTGTCAACCGCTGCCGGGCTTCTGCGAATCTGGTAAGGGCAGAAAGAATACGGCTTGAGCTTTTTCTACATAATCAGAAGCAGTGGAAACCAGAAGGACATAGGCAATGGACTTTCAGGGATGAGAGACATAGCGGACAATGAGAGGCCCCAGGCCATGGGATGCCTCCCGTCTATCATAGAGGGCGACAGGATGAATACAGCACCATTTATTTTTTCTAAGATACACAAAAGTTCTGGGGTATTGGCTGGCCGACGATAGAAAATGTGATTTTATTGAAAGCAATGGCTTGTTGATGGAGAGTTTGTAAGCTATAATGGAAGCAACATGACCGGGTTGATTAGCCGGCAGCAAAAAGAACTGGGAAATAAAGATGGCAACCGAAAGGGACGTGGATGGAAAAGCAGATGCCAATAAAGACTTACTTATGGATAGAAGACAGCAAAGCGGGCTGCGTGTTCTGGCAGAGATTCATGCAGCAGCTCTGCCCGGAGGTAGTAGTAGAGAGTAAAAAGAACTGTAGCGAATTAGTCAGGGCAGTAAGGTCTTTGGGAGATTCTGACAATCGGTATATAATTGCCCTTGATAATTCATTTGACAATTTACAGTCAGTAATGGAACAAAAATTACTGAAACGGTATACAGAGGGACAGGATAATATTTTTTTGATGGATGTTATCTGTTTTGAATACATCTTATTGGAATTTAAGGACTTGATTAAATGGATATATGCTGCTGGTGATGAATTTTTAGTGAAGAGGGCAAAAGCTGTAGCGGCAAGAGAAAAGCTGGTGGGCTCTATTGCTTCGGGCCATCTGGACTATAAGGACATGCAGGAAGTCGTGGAGTATGACAGACACCTGGAAGGGCATAACATTGAGCAACTGGCGGCAAGGCTGTTATTTGATCTGACGAGGAATACAGGATTTGAAGTCTCAAAGGGAGCTATCGGCGAGTGCTGGATAAAGTCCTGTTGTGAGTGGGAGGGACGACAGGAGGACGATATCTGTGGATTAGATGGAAGCAGGCTGGCCATATTTGACAAGATGAAAACGGTGTATGAGAAGACATCAATCAAGGCACAGTTTCAAAAAGCCGGATTGGAGGTGGTTCTGTGATTACGATTTTTAAGGACAGGAAAGATATACCCCAGGACAAAGAATACGTGGAACTGAACGATGTATTTTTCAACCAGAAGACGGCAGCCAAGCTTGATGGGAGGGCGGACCGTATTATTGAGGAGATTGATGGCTCAAAGCTTCTTGGCAGGTTCAGGATTCAGTCCAGGTTTGATGATGCGGTCCTGGATGTTGACCGGCTTTCTGTAGGCTGCAAGACAGTATTGAATGTATTATATTATCCGGATAAAGTGTTCTGCCTGAAAGAATGCGGCAATAATGCATTGGAACTGATATATGGGCTGGACAGTGGCTCTGTCTACAGCGATTACGCATTGATTCCGTTTGACATGGATAAAGTAATGGTCCAGACAAAAGAGGGGAGCCGGGAAGTAGCTGGTTATGAAGAATTAAGGGAGTGGTGGTGCAATGAAGAGTAGGCCGGTCGTGACAGGACATTTTACCACAGTCCATACTTCATTCATTGTGGATTTTGTATTCACGAACAATATAACGATTCTGACAGGGGATTCCGGAACCGGAAAGACGGCATCTTTTTCTTTCATCAGGGAATATGCGGCGCTCAATCCTGATATCCTTTGTCTCAATTACCTTGATTACCAAAAGGATATCAGGGAAATAATCAGCCAGGTGGAACGCAAGCTGATAGTCATCGACAATGCGGATATATTGCTGGATGATGATACAAGGAAGCACATCTCATTGGATGGCAAGAACCAGTACCTGATTATCGGCAGGAATCCGGGGAATCTGTTTGCCACTAAGGAGAACCTGTTCGAGCTGGTGAGCAGGAAGGACGGGGAGCAGACGGTGTTCAGCATAAAGCCTTATCTGTGATGCCCTGAGGTGGGACTTGGCAGGATGGCAGGCTGTCCAAATGGCAATGACTGATTTTTTCCCATATAGAGATAGGGGTGATAAAAATCAAAAAGGGTGGGAGGTGGTCTCTTTTAGTAATAGTTTTACGGCCAGCAGAGGTACATGGCTGGCCGCTTCGTTTTCAGCATTCTATGGATTGCACTTCTTGCATGGATCGTATCCCATTGATATGGCTTCATCCCTGGTGCCGGAAAACTCCTGCTTGTTCTTTTCTTTCATTTGTTTCACGCTGCCGCAGGTAGGATAGTGGAACTTGCCCGTATTAGTATTCAGGATATAGGTCGTTCCCTGTGGAACAGGCTCATCGATGGGCTCTTGTGTTTCTGTGACTGCCGGAGCTTCTATAGGGACAGGCTCAGCTGTAGGCTCTGGCGTGGCAATAGGCTCGGGAGCCAGAGCCTCTGGTGACAGGCTGCTTTCGCCCGTAGCGTAATCGATTATGATATCAGGCTGCACATTATATGCATAGACACAGAATGATATGCCCTCGCCTGCATCTTCCACGGATTCGGCCTCCATCAATACTCCGGATGCCAATAGATTGTCTCCCTCAAAGATAGGGGTGGCACGATAGAGCACATGGTTCCCGGTCTCTTCCACATAATCCGCGACCATATCCTCAAATGGCAGCATTCCCTGGACATTGAGGTAACGGGTGCCGGTAATCAGGTTCTTCTCGTTGGCATTTTCCCCGGTAAGCTGGAATCCGATCAGATGGCATCTGTTATATAAGTAGTTTCCATCGACCACGTCATTATATTTGACCGTGTGCCAGCCAGTAGGCTCTATCTGCCCGATGTTTCCGCGTTCTTCTGTCGGCATCGTATCCAATCCGATGGAGGCATATGCAGCGCCGCACCGTCCCAGGCTGTCCAGGTCGCTGTAGTGCTCAAATGACTCAGGAGACAGATCGCTTTCAGAGAAATATGGGACATTGCTATTGACGACTGCATAGGGCTCTCCTGAATATGGAGCGATATCATCAATAGAAAATGGGAGCCTGGATAGCTGAGGAATGGCTTGCTGCACATTGTCAGGAGCAGCGTTTTCCGTGGGCCGCTTTTGCGAGGGCTCCGCTGGCTCAGGAGATGGAGCTGGCGCATCCTCAGCCGCGCGTTCAGAAGCCGCCTCTTCTGCAGATGCTACCGATTTTGGGGCGGAAGTGGGAGAGGGGCCTGCAGAACCGGCCGCAGGGGCAGCACACGCTGACAATAACAGGGCAATTGAGGAAACAACGGATAAAAGCCATATCTTCGTTCTTCTCATCTTCGGTATATCTCCTTGGTTATTTTATCATGCGAATATCCGACAAAATCTTCTGTCCATTCCAAGACCCATCCGTTTAGATCCAATGGTAGGAATGTATCTGCCGGATACGTCCGGTTCCATTTGAAAAGGATTATTTTTTCTGTTTTATGTATATATGGAGAGATATCCATATCCTCTATAAAACAATAGTCGCTGCATCCTGCTTTTTCCAGAAAATCTTCATCGATGATGACCTTGGCCGATTCAATGTCTGAAAATTGCTTTTTGGAATACAGGTTCATCCATAGACGGTTCCCGCCTGTCATATTTAGTATATGCTCCCGCAGTAATCTGTCCTGGCTCTGGCGGCGATGGTTGAACATCATTCCATTGTTGTCATCAGTACATGCTATGATTATCATATGTAAGAATCCTCTCACACGAGATGATATTTTCAAAATCCTATCCAGTATTTTACTATGGTTAAAATATTCCGTCAACATGTCCTGAGACAAAAAGGCCTTAAACATATCCAGGCGGATGCCCATATGGAATGCTATTCTATGGGAAACGTTTCATAAGGCCCGGCCTGTGCTGCTTCTGTGATGAGGGCTTCCGGACTGGGACATGGATGGAATGACATGAGGCCGCTGGACATATCCAGCGGCCTGTCCGGGATTCTGTATATTACAGATTGCTCTGCGACAGGATGTATTCCCGTAACGCCTCCTTGGGAATCTTCCATACCCTTCCAATCCGGAAGCCTTTCAGCTCCTTCTTTTCCAGCAGTTCATATACCCTGTTCTTTCCGATGCAGAGGGCTTCCGCTGCATCATAAACGCTTAAGATGTCCAGATATTGCTCCAGCATTGTTGCCTGTGCCTCCTTTTTATTTTTTTATTAATTTGTTAATGATCTGAATACTTACATGTAAAGAGCATAACAAAATTCAAAAAAATAAAAAGAAAGCGAGATAAGGCTAATGAAAGTACATGTAAGCATAGATGAAGTTCCATACAACAGGAAGCCGGATAAAAGCGGAATCGGCAAGATGAAGTACAGGGTAGCGAGAAACTGGAAGCAGCTGGAACTGGCAGAGCTGGCAGACATGAACGGCAACAGGGGGCATACGATAGTCCCGGCACATCTGGAAGGTGGCATATCTGCAAAGGACTGTGTGGCGATGCAAATATTCGCCCTTGATTTTGACCATGGCTGCAGTTTTGCCGACATCAAGTGCAGGTGCGATGAGATGGGGATCAAAATGGCATATGCATACCATACTTTCAGCTCTTCCGAAGCAGAAGAGAAGTTCAGGGTGGTCTTTGTGCTGGAAGAACTGTTGGAAGATAGGTTCGTAATCAATATGCTCCTTCATATATTCCAATGTATTTTCCCGGACTGTGATCGGAGCTGCAAGAACATGGACAGGATGTTCTTTGGAGGGAAGGAAGTAATCTAGTTCGATGGAGAAGCACGTTTGGGTTTGGTGCGGATGCTACGTCCTTTGCTGGAGTGCGTT
>CAMQOJ010000004.1 GCA_947003375.1 uncultured Lachnospiraceae bacterium | reverse complement strand
ACATCTTCTCCAGCCAAGCAATCGCCGCCACCACGGCGGTGGGGACTTTCTCATCGCTGATGCTGACTACCTTTGCCATCTTCTATGCCGGGCAGAGCATCCTCTTAGCGCCCTGCTGGGGCAGGAAGGAGTATGCGGAGGGCCGCCAGATTGTGACGGTGGGGCTAATTGACAACATTCTGTTGGGGCTGGGGCTGGCCGTCATCTGGTTCTGCGCGGGAGGCTTCATCATGGGGCTGATTCATGTCCCCGCCGACCTCTGGGACATGTCCGGGGACTATCTGTCCGTGGCGCTGGGCCTGTCGGTCTTTCAGGGCGTCACTGCCACCTTTGCCACCGCTTTCCGGGCAATCGGCAAGATGAAGACCGCCATGGCAGGGAGCTGTCTCATCAACGGCAGCTGGATCGTGTGGGAAGCCCTGACTCTATGGCTGGTCCCCGCAGACTGGCAGGACATCCGCCACTATGCCCTTGCCGCCATCCTGGCCCATATCCTGGGATGCGCATTTTATATCCACCAGGCCTCCAGGGATGAGAACATCCGCCTGAAGCTCCTCCACTCCAACTGGCGCGCCTCCTTTGGGGCCACCACCAGGCGGATCGCCCGCCTGGGCGTATTCAGCGGAATGGAAAGCGTAATCTACGTGTTGTCCCAGACCATAGTGGTCTCCATGATCGGGACACTGGGCACGCAGTCGCTTCTGGTAAAGGGCTATACCGCGAATCTGATCAATTATATCATCCTGCCGGCCTCCGCCATTCCTATCGCCGCCTCTACCCTGATCGGACTGAGCCTGGGGAAGCGGGACGAGGGGCAGATGCTCCGGTATTTCCGCCAGAGCTTCCGGCTGGTCTGCGGCACCACAGTGCTGCTGGAAATCGCAGCCCTTCTCTTCGGGCGGCAGTTCTTTGGCATGTATACAAGCGACCCGCAGTTATTGGACGCGTGCATGGTAATCCTGAAAATCGAGATTGCCATGGAGCTGTTTCGGAGCATCGCCGCCCTGCTGGTAGCCTGCCTGAAGGCCATCGGGGATGTGCGGATGCCGTTCTTCATGGTCATCCTGGGCTCCCTGATCAATATCGGGGCCTCATGGCTCTTTGGCATAAAGGCGGGCCTGGGGCTCCCCGGCATTTGGATCGGCTACGGGGCGGATCTGGCCTTCCGCGGCATATGGGGGCTCCTGTTATGGAGGAAACATACCAAACGCCACAGCTATCCTGTGTGGAAATAATAGAAAAAACGACTGGAGCATAGTGATATGACGACAATGAATCCGGAATTCATCGAAAAAATCTACGCCGGGTGGCTGGCAAAGGTCATCGGCGTGCGCTTGGGCGCCCCCATAGAGGGCTGGACCTATGAAAGAATCCAGGCCGAGCTGGGAGAGCTCACAGGATACCCGAAGGAGTACAGACAGTTCGCGGCGGACGACGACACCAACGGCCCCCTGTTCTTCCTGCGGGCCCTGGGGGACAGCGAGGAGGGCTACGATATTTCCGCCCAGGACGTGGGCAATGCCCTGCTGAACTACGCCAGCTACGAATCCGGCTTCTTCTGGTGGGGCGGCTATGGCGTCTCCACGGAGCACACTGCCTATCTCAACCTCCGGGCCGGCGTGGAGGCGCCCCTGTCCTGCAGCATCGAAAAGAACGGCTGCACCGTGGCCGAGCAGATTGGCGGGCAGATTTTCATCGATACCTGGGGCCTGGTGGCCCCGGGCAATCCTGACCTTGCCGCGAGATACGCCGAGAAGGCCGCCAGCGTCACCCACGGGGGCAACGGCGTCTACGGGGGCGTCTTCGTGGCCAGCTGCATCAGCTACGCTTTTCTGGAGACGGACATCCGTAAAATCATAGAAAAGGGCCTGTCCTACATCCCCGCGGACAGCGAATACACGAAAGTAGTCCGCAGCGTCATGGCCTTCCATGAGGCAAATCCGGCGGATTGGCGGAAAGGCTACGGTTACGTCAGGGACAATTTCGGCTATGACAGATACCCGGGGGCCTGCCACATCATCCCCAACATCGGCGTGATGATCGTCTCCCTGCTCTATGGGGAGGGAGATTTCGCAAGGACGCTGGACATCTGCAACATGTGCGGCTGGGACACGGACTGCAATGTGGGCAACGTGGCCACCATCATGGGCGTGCGCTGCGGATTGGAGGGCATCCCCCAGACTCTGCGCCGCCCCATTAATGATATCCTGATCTGCTCCAGCGTCATGGGCTCCCTGAACATCACGGACATCCCCCAGGGCGCTGATTATATCGCCAGGCTGGCCGCCGCGGTGGCCGGGTGGGAGCTGCCGGAGCCCTGGCGGGAAATCCTGAATCGGAAGCATACCGGATGCCATTTCGAATATCCCGGTTCCACTTTTGGGCTGCGAGTCAAGAGCCTACGCCCGGAGCAGGCCGCCGCTAACGGTTCCCTGTGCGGCAACGACCAGAGCCAGGCTTCCGCTGATGGTTCCCTGTGTGCCGAAAACCAGAATTCGCCCGCCGACCTGCGCAATACCGACTTGGATGCCCACACAGGCTCCCGCTCCCTGCTCGTCACCATTCCCCGGGCGGTGGGCATAGGACATATGCTCTACAAAAAGACCTACTACGTCCCCGGCGACTTCGATGACGACAGATACCAGCCCAGCTTCTCCCCCACCCTCTACCCCGGCCAGCGGATTTACGGATTCCTGAAGCTTGCCCCGGAGAGCGGGGACTGCACTGTTCTGGCCTATGTGCGCAACGCAACCACTGGCGAGATTATCACTGGTGGGGAGATACCTCTAAGCAAAACGGAATGGAAAGAAGTCTCCCTTGCCACCCCTTTCCAGGAAAACGGCCTGCTGGACGAGGCGGGCTTTCTCCTGAAGAGGGCCGCGGAAGGAGACGGCGAATCTCTCCAGGTGTTGTTGGACGATTTCTGCCAGGAGGGCGCGGCGGACTATACCATTGACCTGGCAAAATCCGCCATGGAGGTCTGGAGTCCCATCCAAAAGGAAATCCGTCAGTTCACCAAGCTCAAAGGCCTCACCTGGCTTGCCGATGGCAGGCTGCACTTAAGCTGCGCCGATTTCGGCGAGGTCTACACCGGAGGCTACGATTGGGAAGACTATACCGCCACCTTCCATATACGCCCGGAGTGCCCGGGCTCCCACATGGTGAATGTCCGCGCCAAAGGGGCCATCCGCTCCTATGCCGCCGGTTTCTATGCTCCAGGTAAATTCGGTTTCTACAAGAACCAAATCTACTATCTGCCTCTGGCGGAGACTGGCTCAATCACAGGGAAAAGCCCGGAATCCTGCCGCACCCAAATCAGCTATGTACCCCTGACTGAGACGGCCTTTCCCTGGGAAATTGGGACAGAATATACCATCTGCGTCACGGCAAAGGGAAACCATTTCGCCGTATCGTTGAACGGTCAGAAAATGTTTGAAATTACGGATGATAATCATCCCTACCTAAACGGCGGCATCGGCCTCTCCGTCAGGGACGGCGGGCACATCATCTGCCGCAGCATAAAGGTGGCTCCCTGCCTCATGGAATCATAGCAGACTGTCCCGATAGATATGCAGAATCTCCGTCCCAGAGGTAAGGCAAACAGACACAGTGAAAAGAAATTGGCTGGGACAGAAAAACCAAGCAGCGCAAAAGCGGTCATTGCCGTACTGAAAGCCGAGACCTTATTTGTCCCAAACAGGCCTATTACCTTAGCGCTTAGATAAAAACCAAAAGATACCAGAAGTTCAACACACTTGAGTTTCAAATTTTGCCTATCCTGAAATCATTAAGCAGATAGAAAACCTTAAAGATTTTAAAAGGCTATTGAGAAAAAATCTTTTTCAGCGTATACTGTTATCAATGGGAAAGAACCCTCCCAATGGGAAGAATCTTCCCATGGAAGAAAGGAATTTTCATCATGGGAAAGATAGATACTATAACAAAGGAATATGTGGGGAATCCGGTAGTCTTTGCAGATGCGTTCAATCAGCTTTTATACCATGGGAATCAAAAGATTGACCCTGCCCGGCTGACGGAACTGGACACTACGGAGATTGTGATTCCATATGGAGCCAGCGGTGCTGGTGTGCCGGAGCAGAAATACCGGGATGTGATGAAGCTACTGTATGCCATGACAGACGGTAAGACTGCATACTGTGTTGTGGGAATCGAGAACCAAGCGGAAATCCATTATGCCCTTCCAGTCAAGAATGGGGTTTATGATTTTCTCCAGCTATCCCACCAAGTCAGCGAGGCGGCCAATGCCCATAAACAGGCCATGAAGGAATCGAAATCAAAACAGGCGGATAATCCACCAGAAAAAGAGGCTCCAACAAACGGTGAGTTCTTAAGCGGCTTCTATAAGGCAGACCGCCTTATTCCTGTAGTCACCCTTGTAATATATTTTGGATCAGACAGCTGGGATGCGCCGCTCTCCCTGAAAGAAATGTATTCCGATGTGGACGATGCCATTCTAGCACACGCACCGGACTACCATGTGAACCTGATTGCCCCAAAGGAAATGTCGGATGATGAAATTAATGAATTCCACTCGAACCTGCGAGAAGTGATGCTGTACATCAAATATTCTAAGGATAAGGAAACATTGGATAGAGTTGTAAGAGAAAACTTAAAATTCCAAAGCATAGAAAGACAGGCAGCTGAAGTAATAAATGTTGTTACGGGATCCAAGCTGAAATATCCAGATGGGAAAGGAGACGTGAACATGTGTTTGGCCATTCAACAAATGCGAGAAGAAAGCGAAATCAAGGGAGCCGTGTTAATGTGCAAAAATTTAGGAATATCTTTGGCGGAAACCATAAAACAGATTGCTGAAATGTTTGATTTATCCGAAAATGAATCCGATAAATCAGTAAAGCAATATTGGTAAAAAGAAATGGGATGCGCGCCTAAATGGGTAGTGTAAAATAGTTTGTGTCTTTGGTAAAAAATGGCTCCTTTTTGGTAAGAATCAAGATATGAAAATTCTTATCGAAAAGGAGCATTTAATGGCTTCTATGTCTATGCAAAGCCCGCGCTTTCCGACACGCGTACCGTCATCAGATATATCAGCCGCTACCTGGGCCGCCCTGTCATTGCCCTTTCCCGCATCGACTCCTACGATGGGGAAAACATTACTTTCCATTATAACAGGCATAAGGATAATGTTTTTGTCCAAAAGACCATCCCGGCCATTGATTTCATAAAGCTCCTCATCCAGCATATCCCAGAATGGAACTTCAAGATGACCCGCTACTATGGACTTTATGCCAGGCACAGGGCAGGCGGTCCCTCCCTGGGCTCCAGGGCCATCCATCCCTCAAGACATGCCATCCTCCGCAGCTTCGGCAGATGGCGTGAGATGACCATCCTTTCTTTCGGCTATGACCCGCTCCAATGCCCCGGCTGCAGGAACAACATGACGCTCTAAGCTCGTCAGCTGCATCCACCGGCACTGTGTCTTCACCATCGACAGCCAGCTCCGGGACTTCTTCCTTGAGGACCGCTCCCTGCTTGACTGTCTCTTCCATGCCGTGAACAGTGTTGTCTCACGAATGTTCTTCAAACAGAATAAGTCCATGAACTTCACTCCCGGTTTTATCATGGTCCTCCATACCTTTGGCAGGGATCTGAAATGGAACCCACACATCCACTGCCTCATTTCAGAAGGCGGCTACAGCGACAACGGTTCCTGGCGCAATGTCAACCACTTTAACTATACTTACCTGCGCAATGCTTTCCGTACCGCCCTTCTCAATGAAATGGAACACAGGGCCGGCCGCTCTTTCAAAAAGGTGAAGGCACGCTGTTACCGGGAGCACAAGGAAGGCTTCTATGTCTATGCAAAGCCAAACAGATGTGACCCCAGAACCGTGGTGAAATATATCGGGCGTTATCTCGGGCGGCCTGTGATTGCCACTTCCCAGATTGATAAATACAACGGCGACTTTGTCACTTTCCATTACAACCGACATGAAGATGACAGATATGTGGAAGAGACCATCCCTGTCATGGAGTTCATGGAACGCCTCATCCGCCATATCCCCGAAAAGCATTATAAAATGATCCGTTATGGCGGCCTTTATGCAAGGCGTCGGGAGATTGACAAGAAACTCCTCAGAGCCATCTCCCGTGAAAAGCATCACCTCTTCAGAAGCTTTGACCAGTGGCGTACCGCCATCCTCCTTGCTTTTGCCTATGACCCCTTAAAGTGTGGATGCGGCACCACCATGCTGTTTTTAGGGCTCTACTTCAACCACAAGCGTGTCCCTCTGGAAGAAATGTACGAGAAAGCCATGTCCCGTTCTCGTGGAAAAAGGTCATCTGCATGACTTCCACATATCCAATCCCTGTGATATACTCCTTGTAAAGGAGGGCTCACATATGAAACCAGACACAGAGAAGCTACGCAAAAAATATATGGATCATCCACCGGAAGGAATGACATCCGAGGACATCCGCCCTCCAGACCTCCATGTTCGATAGTAGCTGAAAAGTGGATGCGTTCTTATTCCGCCCACATGGTCTCCCCGCGGTAATAGGTATCGTCCGAAAAGCGCAGGACATGGTCCATCACCCTGTCGGCGATATGCCGCGCCATGGCCAGGAGCCTCTCATTGCCGCTGATCAGATAAGCCTCCACCATGGATACCCCAATGGTTCCGCAGGGATCTAATTCCCGCAGCTCGCAGGACCTGGGAATCATGGCGGGATTCATCCTCTGCCCATACTCCCACTGGCTGTAGTCGAAATAATCCGCCATGGCCTGTGTGCTGTCCAGGAAATATCGAGGCAGATCCGGCCTCTCCAGGGCCCTTGCCGCGCCAAGCAGCCCCACCATCCCTACCTGGATCGCGTAGAACCACTGCCCGAAGAAGATTCCGTCCATATAAGGCCTCACGGACACTGTCCCTGTGCCGGCTGCGCCCAGCGTCCAGAAGTCATATCTGTAGTCTCCCATGGGATAGGGACGGCGGAACTGAATCTCCTCCTCCACCGCGCCGGACAGCATCCCCGCCGCAAAGGGGCCCAGGTAAAGCCATCTGGCACAGGTGTCCCGGCCCGTCCGGACGAAGTCGACTCCATAAGGCATTGCATCCCTGCCAGCCTCTCCGGAAACCATCTCTGGGGCACCGCATCCGGCTCTTACGTCTCCCCATGACCCTCTGCTTCCGCCCTGTACATCCCACCCGCAGTTCTTCCATGCCGGACTCTCTTTTCCTTCCTGTTCCCCCCGCTTCTCCCTGCCCCATACTCCTTCCCCGGATATGAGCCTCCATGGAAAAGCCCTGTGCATCGCTCTTACATTTTATCAAAATCTGCCTTTTGCGTCCATTTACATTTACCGGGAAACGGATTTGGCTGCCCCGGGCCACTTCCGCCCCGTCGATCCACAGCGTGAACTCCCCGGCTCCGGTGACCTCCACGACACAGGCCTCTCCCTCTTCCATATGGCAGTAGGTCAATCCATAGGCTGAGCCCTCCCGCTTTCCGTACAGGGCCGCGAAATCTATCCTGTCCTGTTCGCAGCCCTCCTCCCACCGGGGAGTCCAGCGGTATTTCCTGCCCTGATGCTCCCAGTCCGCACCATACAGAACCGGAATAAGTCCAGTTGGGCTCCCGTCTTTCGGAAAAGGGCCGATGCATGCCATTCCCTCCATCCCTTCCATCTGGGCATAGGGCAGGGTAACCCTGACGTTCAGCAGATAATCCCTGGCCCACATCATCCAGATTCAGCGCCTCGTTGTCCGCCAGCTGCATGATCTCCAGCTCCACTCCCGTGGCCTCCTGCCATGCCTGGCCGAAAGGCGTAGCCGCCAGATCCGTGGCATTGGCCGTTACCGCTGCTTCTCCTACCATAGCCAGGGTCAGGTGCACTTTTTCCTTTAAAGGATATGTGACCTCTGCAGCGCCCTGCTCTCCCTCCGGTTCCGCCTGGGATTCCTGGGCCTCTTCCGCTTCGGAGCTTTCTGCCGCGGAGGATTCCTCGCCGGAGGGCGCTTCAGAGACTTCGGCGCTGTCCGAGGCCCCTGCCTTCTCGCCGCCGCTTCCCTGATTCCCACAGGCGCACATGCCAAGGGACATTGCCGCTGCCGTAATGCAGGCGATTATCTTTTTCCATTTGTAGCAACACTTCATCTTCTTCCTCTCTTTCCTTTCTCACACTCTCGCTTTTTCGCTTTCGTTTTTGTCTGCGTTTTCAGCATAGGATGGGACCAAGAGAAATACAAGGGACAAAAGGATATTTAAAAAGGACAAAAGCGCATATCCCCTTTTGTCCTTTCAGAAAGTGGTGTCCTGGGAAATCCCCCGCCCTGTGTTGGGCCGCACGGCGCAGTAGGTGGCATCCGCGATGAAGGCCAGGAGCAGCACCAGGCACAGCGCGGTTCGCCATCTCCTCGAAAACTTCCGGTACAGCCTCTCATAGACCGGCAGAAGCACACAGATCAGCGCCGTTCCGCCCAGTCCGAATATCACCGCCCCCAGAAGGCAGATCCGTCCGTTTAAATTCAAAGCATGCCCGCTGTAGTCCCACCAGCGGATGCCCCAGAGCCGCTCCAGGAACCAGCTGGTGAAATATTCCAGCCCGCTGCATATCAGCATGGACAGGAAGAACACCCGCATCGGCTTTCCCCTGGAGCCCCGCAGCAGAAAGCACAGCGCGAGCCCGCCTGCCCCATAAATCGGAAGGTACGGCCCTCTGTACACCCCTCTGTTGATGAACGCATGTTCTGTGCACAAATACAGCAATACCTCCCAGAGCCAGCCGATGAAAGCCATTCCGAAGAACAGCAGGACATAATAATCAAATTCATGAGTCGTCTTTTTTCTCACCATACCAGCCAGTATGTCCGAATCCGGCCCATTCTATGTGAAGCTCCCCTAATCCTCCCTGCATTTACAAGGCAGGTTGCCGTTCTGGAACTTGTGCAGCCGTTCCGCGTTCGCCTCCAGTCCTCCCCACATTTTACAAGGCAGGTTGCCATTCCGTTCTTTGAGAGCCACAGCACTGTGTTTTCAGATTGAATTATATTGAGCTGGAATTGCATTGAATTACAGAAAAAAACGTGATAAGATATTGCAAGCGAAATCAATGTCACGGAGGATTGTCATGCCAATGAAGAACCGACTCAGGAACGACCCGTTTTACCGCCATATTTTCAGGCTGGTGCTGCCCATCGTCATCCAGAACCTTTTAAGCGCCGCCGTCAGCTCGGCGGACGTGGTCATGCTCAATTACGTAGGCCAGTCCTCCATCTCCGCCGTATCCCTGGCCTCCCAGTACGCCAATGTACTGTTCATGGTCTTCTACGGCCTAGGTACTGGGGCCACCATGCTCTGCGCCCAGTATTATGGGAAGGGGGACATGAAGGCCATCCAGGTGGTGGAGGGCATCGCCATGCGTTTCTCTCTGGGTTTCGCCTTTCTCTTTGCCGGTGCTGCTTTCTTTTTCCCGGAGGGCATGATGCGCCTCTTCACCAATGACGGCGAGCTGATTGCCATCGGCGCCTCCTATCTGCGCTTCATGAGCGTCAGCTACCTGTGCTGGGGCATCACAGAGGTCTATCTGGCAGTGCTTCGCAGCATCGGCAGGGTCACCATCAGCACGCTCATGAATGTGCTGGCCTTTTCCCTCAATATCATCCTGAACGCCGTGTTCATCTTCGGCCTCTTCGGCGCGCCGAAGCTGGGTGCCATGGGCGTGGCCATCGCCACCTCCGCCTCCCGCATGATTGAGCTGGCCGCCTGCTTCGCGGTGTCCCATTTCAGCAGAGATATCAAGCTGGATTTCCGATATCTTTTCTCCAAAAACAGGCTTCTGTTCTCCGATTTCATCAGGCTCTCCCTGCCTGCCATGGGCAATGACATCATCTGGAGCGTGGGGTTCTCCATGTACTCCGTCATCATGGGGCATATGGGCACGGACGCGGTAGCCGCCAATTCTTTCGTGGTGGTAGTCCGCAACTTCGGCACCATTCTGTGCTTTGGCATGGCCAGCGCCGGCGGCATCCTGCTGGGGAATGTCATCGGAGAGAACAAGCTGGAGGAGGCGGAGAAGGACGCAAAGAAACTCATGAAGCTCACAATCATCACCGGAGCCATCGGCGGGCTGATCGTACTGGCGGCGACTCCTTTTGTGTTAAAATATGCCACTCTCACAGAAAACGCCATGCACTATCTGAAATACATGCTGCTGATCAACACCTACTATGTCATGGGCGCCGCCGTGAACACCACTTTGATCGCCGGGGTCTTCCGGGCGGGGGGCGACAGCCGCTTCGGCTTCATCTGCGATACCATCGACATGTGGTGCTATGCGGTCCCCCTGGGGTTTTTGGCCGCTTTCGCCTTAAAGCTCCCGGTGCTCTGGGTGTATTTCCTGCTGTGCACCGATGAGTTCGTGAAATGGCCCTGGGTCATCCGGCATTACCGCAGCGGCAAATGGCTCAACAACATCACCAGGGACGATCTCTTCATAGAGAATTAAGGATAAAATTGTTGCGGAACAGGGCGCGATGTGCAATAATAGGGGTGTGGATTCCTGTGAAAGAATTGAAAATAAAGAAGGTTCATCAAATGAGCGATAGTCGAAATTGGAACGGCACAGGGGAGCAGATAAAGAGCGCCCTGTCCGAGGCCCTGCAGAGCGGGGATTTCAAGAATCTCAACGACCTGGTGTCCCAGACCGTGACGGATGCCATCAATGCGGCGGGGAAGCATGTCTCCTCCGGCAATACTACAAAGCAGTGGTCTTCCGGCGCAGGCTTCGAGGATGCCGGTGCCCCGGAGAAGCAGCATGCCGACGCCCCTCCCACTATCCCCCTGTGGCGGCAGCGGGCCATGGAAAGGGGGCGCCTGCTGCAGAACAGGCTGATGCAGGAGTGGCAGAGCAGGCAGCAGCGCATGCGGAGCCAGAACGCCCCCGCCCCGTCCCGCAAATCCCTCCCTGCCATCAAGGTCAAGAAGGTGGGCAGCGTCTCCAATGTGCTGTACCAGGTGTTCGGCGGCATCGGCTTCGGAATCACCGGGCTGATAGCCTTCTTCCGGATATTCGCCCTTCTGTCAGGGGATACCACCCTGGGGGGCTGGATCGTGAATATCCTGTTCCTGGCAGGCTTCTACGGCATGATCCGCTTCGGCATCGGCCAGAAGAGGCGCCTGAAGCGGGCCCAGCGCTATCTCCAGCTGTGCGATTACAGAGTGTACGGCGAGATTGCCAAGCTGGCCGCCGGTACAGGCAAGAGCGAGAGATATGTAGTCAAAGACCTGCAGAAGATGCTGGCCCTGGGCATTTTCCCCGAAGGGCATCTGGATCAGCAGAAGACCTGCTTCATGCTGAATGATGTGGTGTACCGGCAGTACCTGGAGGCGGAGCGCGGCCGGACGCTTAGAGAGGCGGAGAACAGGAAGTCGCTGGAGGACAAGACCCTCGAGCAGAGGCCGGAACCCGCGCCGGAGGTATCCAGAGAGCAGGAATCCGAGCTGCAGACCATGGTGGGCGAGGGACAGGAATACATACGCAAGCTCCGAGGCCTCAACGACAGAATCCCCGGAGAGGTGATATCCTCCAAGCTGTTCTGCCTGGAGAACCTCCTGAAGGACATCTTCGAAAGCGTGCGGACACATCCCGAGCAGATGCCCCGGATGCACAAGCTGATGAACTATTATCTGCCCACCACCCTGAAGCTGGTGGAGTCCTATGAGGAATTCGACCGGATAAGCTCTCCCGGGCCGGACATCGTAAAGGCCAAGGCCGAGATAGAGAATACACTGGACACCATCAACGCCGCATTCCGGGAGCTCCTGAACACCCTGTTCCAGAATGCCGTGTTCGATGCCACCACGGACGCCCAGGTCCTAAAGTCCATGCTGGCCAGGGAGGGCCTGATGAAGGAAATGGCCTTTGCCGCAAACGACAGCCAGTGAATGCCCGGATGATCCCGAGAAGAACCGTGTATATAAATATAGAAGAAATGGAAGACTGGAGGAGACGAAAATGAGCAATGATTTAGATGAAATGCTGAGCCAGGGCCCCACCTTGACCTTCGAGCCCTTTTCCCAGCCTGAGGCCCCTGAAGTGCCTGCGGCGGCCGAGGCCACGCAAAAGATACCAGAGGCGGTGCTGACCCCTGCGGAACAGAAGATGGTGGACGATTTTGCCGCCCAAATCGACATTTCGAATACCCAGATGGTGCTGCAGTACGGCGCCGGCAGCCAGAAGAAGATCGCGGATTTCTCCGAGGGCGCCCTGAACAATGTGCGCACCAAGGACATGGGCGAAATCGGCCAGATGCTGGCGGACGTGGTCACCGAGCTGAAGGACTTCAACAATGAGGAAGAGGAAAAGGGATTCCTGGGCTTTTTCAAGAAGGGCTCCAACAAGCTGGAGAACCTGAAGATAAAGTACGATAAGGCGGAGGGCAATATCAACAAAATCTGCCGGGTGATGGAGGATCATCAGGTGACCCTGTTAAAGGACGCCGCCATGCTGGACAAGATGTACGAGCTGAACCTGAACTACTTCAAGGAGCTGTCCATGTACATCCTGGCCGGAAAGAAGAAGCTGGAGCAGGCCCGGACAGTGGAGCTTCCCGCCCTCCTGGCCAAGGCGGAGCGCAGCGGCCTCCCCGAGGACACCCAGGCCGCCAACGATTTCGCCTCCATGTGCGAGCGCTTCGAGAAGAAGATCTACGACCTGGAGCTGACCAGGACCATCTCCATGCAGATGGCGCCCCAGATCCGCCTGATCCAGAGCAATGATGCCGCCATGTCGGAGAAGATACAGTCCACGCTGGTGAACACCATCCCCCTGTGGAAGAGCCAGATGGTGATCGCCATAGGCTTAAGCCATTCCACCGAGGCCGCCAAGGCCCAGCGGGAGGTGACGGACATGACCAATGCGCTGTTGAAGAAGAACGCAGAGACCCTGAAGATCGCCACCATAGAGACCGCCAGGGAGACCCAGCGGGGCATCGTGGACATCGAGACCCTCACCGCCACCAACCAGACCCTGATCAGCACCCTGGACGAGGTGATGAAGATCCAGGAGGACGGCCGGGCCAAGAGGAAGAGCGCGGAGGCGGAGCTGGGCAGAATCGAGAACGAGATGCGCCAGAAGCTGCTGTCCGTCAGCCAGGCTTCCAGGCAGGTGTAAAAAATATCCCACAGGAGAGCAAACTGTCGGCAAGACATTGCTTCCTGTGGGATTTTTTCAGAACCGCATTCCTGTCTCAGATAAAGATCGGGCTGCCGGAGGCGATGGATTCATAGCATTTTACCATGGCCTCCACCGTGCCCCGATGCCATTCCAGATTGATCTTCGGTTGTTTATGGTTCACGATGCAGTCATGGAATTCATCCATCATGCCGATCCACTCGTCAAAATAGGTGTATTGAATCGTATATCGATTGTTAGGGCCGCCGTTAAAATAGACATTAGGCCCAAAGCAATCCGCCTGGATCACTCCCTTCGTCCCTACAATGGAATAATTGACCTCCATTCTCTTCGGAAATACCTCCCAGCCCGGGCCCGGCCGCTCGATATGCTCCTCATGCCTGCACCAGGAGGGATCCAGCAGGAATTTGCACCCGTTCTTCATGCGCCCGGTCACATAGAGCATGTCCTCCTCCGGGATATCCCGGATATTGTCCGCCACATCCGCAAATACATACTCATAGTCGCTGCCCGTCACCCATCTCAGGGTGTCGAAAATATGGGGATGGTCGCTGAGGGCGCCGCCGCGGAAGCGATGATCCCCTTCCCTCAGGGGCACCCTCCGGCCGTAGGAAATCTCCGGAACGCCCTGCCAGGGAAACGCCCACACAGGGGACAGCGTGATATTGGTGGCATTAAAGGAAATGACATCCCCGATGGTCCCCGACTGGACCAGTTCCAAAGCCCTGCGGGTGGTGGGATTGTAATGCATTTCCAGCTCTACCTGGCAGATTACGTCTGCGTCCTTCACCATCTGAATCATTCTGTCGTATTCCTCCAGGTCAAAGGTCGGAATCTTCATGGACAGCATGTTCTTATGATATCTACAGCACAGCTCCATATCCCCGAAATGGCGGCTGTTCTCGCTGGCTATGACTACGCCTTCGATTTCCGGATGCTTTTCCAGCATCTCCTCCGTGCTCTCATAGACGGGCACATCAAATCCCAATGTCGTGAAATGATCCGCTATCTTCCGATCGCTGCAGGATACCGCTACCCAGTTCAGTTTTGCATTATCGTGCAAGGTCTGATAATATTTGCGGACATGGGCATGGGTAAGCGATGCAATTGCTACATTAATCTGTCTCATCTTCAATCCCCCACTCCTGTATAAATTAGATTCCTGCTGGACTGCTCTGCCGCCTCCCAGACTCTGCGCAGATGCTCTCCCTTCTCCTGTAGCTCCGGTATGCAGTCCGGTTCCGCCAATACCTGCAGGATGAACCGGATGCAGTCCGCCTGGGTGTTCTCCAGACCGTACAGTTCATTGTCGATGTCCGTATAGTGCTCCACCTCTTTGCCCTTGAACACATAGATGGGATACTGCATAGTCTGCGTGTCCACCGCCACATCGGAGGCAATCCCTGTACGGGCCACGATTTCATGGAGGAGCACCGGCTCGCTGCCTTCCGGTGAGAAGCCCAGCTCCATGCTCAGCTTCACGTTCCCGTCCGTGGACGCGATGCAGTTGGTGTACTCCATACCGCTGAAATCAGCGAAAATCCTGTCCACCTTCTGTCCCGTGATGAACTCCGCCAGATCTGTCTCATAGGCAAGGATATCCTGCAGGGAGCTGTCGAACTCCCCTCTGGGCACGATGTGATGAATCCGCATGGCCAACGGCTTTTCCACCATGCCGGTCTTCACGATATTGCGCAGCTCCACGCTCCTGCGCTTGCTGCGCCAATGCAGCAGAGGCACCGTACAGCCCTCCCTGCCCTCTTTCAGAAGAGCGAAATCATAGACGAACGCAAATTTGCCCTTGCTGCAGTCAATGATGATCCGGCCCCTGTCCAGCGTGACATTCAAGTCATCGGCAACAGAGTACTTTGCTGCCAGCTCCTTGAGATAAGGTATGAAATATCCCTCATCCATAGTATCATCCTCCTTTTAGAATTTCATATTTTGAATATTTGCTGCGCTTTCCTTTAAAACAGTCCCTATGTCCTTCCCGGACCGAGGCTTCATTTCCGCCAGAGGAACGGAATAATACACCTTCCTGTTCTCCTCCCTGCGCGTACCAATCCCTTCTCTGTCCACCTTTGCCCCGGATGTGGCGGCCCGCCTCACCTCCTCAAAAACGATTTTCATTTCCGGCACATACAGGTATCTCACATTTTCGAAGATATAAGAACGGCAGTAAAAGTTCTCTCCGTTGCGCTTCAGGGTCATCTCGAAATTCGGGTTCGTATCCGTCACGCTCTCCAGCCGTTTCAGGGACGCATACATGGAGTAGTCATCATGCAGGGACAGCAAATCTGCCAGGCTTTCCAGAAGGCCAACCGTCTCTCTCATCATATGATCCATCTCCGTCAACCCAGATCCACCTTCATCCTGCCCGGATATAATCTCCCCATACACCCTTTCGCAATGCATGATTCCGAAATTCACATATCGGCCCACCACTGTCCTGGCCATGTCGAACAAATCCCGGCGCAGCAGCTCATCCGCAGACGCAGGCTCCACCATCTCCCCAAGGCCCAGCAGGATTTCCGCAGCCGTTTTCCGGTTCCTTTCCGCCTCACTTAATAGCCTTGTGCCGGCCTCGGAAATCTCACCGGAGAATTTCGCCATCCTGACAATATTTTCAAACAAATCCGTAACGCCCTCGGAAACGGGCGGCTCTTTGCTCCAGGAGCTCAGCTCCACGATGGGCATCAGCTTATTCCACAGCTCCTTCATAAGCGGGGCATCGGCCTCCCGATAGCGGTCCTCGCAGTATTTGTCCACCATCTGGGAGATAGCGGGGACATCAGCCTCCCATCCATGATAAGCCAAGAACTCTCCGCAAAAGGTGTCCCCATGGGACAATTCCGGCCACAGGATGAATCCCTTGCACATAGCGTCATCCTTGGCAATCCGCAGCCGCTGGTTCATCAGCTCATAGTCGCCCCGCAGCTCATTGTTTGGCTCATAGCCCTCAAATATGCCGAAAATCCAGGGGAATTTTCCTACCACGCCCCAATTGGTAAAATTATTCTCGCTCTGGGTATCAGAAGTATAGTCCAACAGGATGACCTGGGAAGGATTCAGCTGCGCAATGAGCTTCTTTACCTCCTTCGGGGTATAGTACATCCACAAATCCCAGCTGGCGAGCAGCAGGGGAGCATTTGGATACTTTTCCTCCAACCATGCGGATATCCTGCGGTACACATTGAGCTTGAGCCTCAGGTTTTCGTCCTTGTCCTCAGAGAACATCCGCTCCGCCAGACCGATGGTGTGGAACAGCTCCGGCCGGCCGTATTCCTCGATATGGGTCTGGGTCAGCTTGAAATAGTTCTCCAGGTTCTCGTCTTCACGGATGTCCCATACAAGGCCTGTCTGCTGGGAATAGCCCTCCGTGGTCTGCCCTGTCAGCAGAGCAGGCTTTTTCGCCTCCAGATATGCCAGAGGGGTGCGGCTGTACCAATGGGTCATGGTGCCGCAGTCCTCCGGATGCATCAAATCGCAGTCGAAGGCGTACTGTAGAATCTTCCTGCGCAACTCCCCCCGATATTCCAGAGACCAGAAAAGCGTCCTGTCGTCGAATCCAGGCCCTGCTTCCGGAAGGGGGCTGTCCCTGTCCGGATAAGGCACGATTTCAGGGAAGGCCTTTTGGAATAAATCGTCAAGCCCGATGCGCAGCATGAAAAGGTTCAGCCGCTTCTTCAAGAGCCAGTGAATCTCCATCTTCCATTCCTCAAAGGACCAATGCTCCGCCTGGAAGCGATGGAGGCTCCGGTGGGCGAAGTATCGGATTCCCCGGTATTCGAAGCGCGGGGATTCCACCAGGCGGATATCTGTCATGGGAAGCGCTCCCTGGATGATTCTGTCCCCGTCCCAGAACCAGCGGCAGCCGCAAAAGACTTCGAAATAGCGGTAGACAGCGTACAACGCCGCTCTCGGACGTCCCCCCGTCAGCACCAGGACAGAGCAGTCCCCGCAGCAGAGGGATTTGATGCCATAGTCATCCGAGGCGCTGCGGATATCCATGTCGTCCAGCTTCCCCTCCATATAAATCTGGGTGGTCAAATGGTTGACCCCGTCATTTCCTAATAAGACCGCCTCCGGCAGCTCCTTCATTTCCTCCAGGGAGATTTCCCTGTCCGTCCGAATCCTTACCCTCCGGCCGGCGACCTGGTCGGAAAGCCTGCCAAACTCCTCTGCCGCGATGCGGTAAGCCCTGTGTCCCCTTGCAGGGCATATCAGTACAAGTTCCTCCATTGCCAGCTCCTCCCTTCTTTTTTCTGTGAATCCCTTATTGCTTCACCCCCGAAAGAGCGACGCTCTGTACGATGTATTTCTGCAGAAACAGATACATGATGACCAGCGGGAACGCGCTTAATACCACGACCGCGAACCGCGGGCCGTAATACATGGAGCTTTCGCTGGCATTGAAGAAGGCCATGCCTACTGAAATCAGCTGCTTTTCCTTAGAACGAATCACTATCATGGGCCACAGGTATGCATTCCAGTTAGCTACAATCTGCAGGATTCCCAGAGCGGAAATCACCGGTTTGCACAAAGGCAATATGATTCTCAGGAAAATTCTCCACTCTCCCGCCCCGTCGATTTTCGCGGATTCCCGCAGCGAGTCCGGGATGGCCCCAATGTTCTGCCTTGCGAAAAACGTGCCGTAGACATAGGCAAAGCTTCCCATCATCAGCGGGACATAGGTATTCAGCATGCCTATGGATCTGTAAATCAGATACAGCGGAACCATTCGCGATTCGAAGGGAATCATCATGACCGCCAGCATAAAGAAGAAACAAAACTTCTTTCCCCTGAAATTGCCCTTTGCGAAAGCATAGCCGCACATCATGGCAAAAAATACCGCAATTGTCGTGTTCACGAACGCTATCATCACTGTATTCATGTAATAGCGGCCCAAGTCGATCATTTCATTGGCATACCGATAATTCTGGATGGAGAATTCATGCGGCACCAGAGAGAAATCGGGCAAATCCGTGATAGCGGTTTTATCAAAGGATAAAATCAGGCACCAGTAAAAGGGCAGAAGAAGTATGGCAAGAATCACTGCCAGAATCATGGTAGTAATGATATGGTGCCTCTGCTTATAGAGGACTTTCGATATATTTCCCTTTTTCTTCATCCGTTGTCCTCCTTTAGGAATCCCGACAGCTTCACATTCACCAAAGTGAAAATCAGCGTTATGATAGATAGAATCACGGAACCTGCCGAGGACAAGCCATACTGAGGCGACTCAAAGCTGTACTGATAGATATACATCAGCAGGGACTGCAGCGTACCCGAAGGGCGTCCCGCAGTGGTGCTTCCGCCAATGATGTACAGATCCGTGAATCTGGCAAACCCGCCAATCATACAGGTGACCAGCAGGAAGGAAAAACAGGACTTCATCTGCGGTATCGTGATATAGACCATTTTCTGCAGGCCATTCGCCCCGTCCACTACCGCCGCGTCGTAGATTTCCGTAGGTATCGACTGCAGGCTTGCCAGACACATGAGCATGAAATAGCCAATCTCCATCCATACATTCAAAATGGTCACTCCCAGATGGGATATGGCCGGGTCGGAAAGCCAGCCGGTCGTAACCTCATGCCTCAGGAGCTTCGACAGCAGGTTGTTCAAAAGGCCGCCATTTCCGCGGAGCACATACTGGAACACCAGGATGACGCTCACGCCTGTTATGATGCTTGGAATGTAGAACATGATGCGGAAAAAGGTCTGCCTGGGAGTCCTCCCCAAGCTGTTGATTGCATAAGCCAGCAGAAATCCCAGCGGAATCTTCACCAGACTGTAGACAGCCAGCAGGATTGTATTTTTAAAAGCGTTCAGAAAAGACTTGGATCCCAGCAGAACGGTGTAATTCTTGAGACCTACCATTTTATACTCTGTCCCATAAGTACCCATGTTGGTGAAAGAAAAATAAACCGTAGCCATGGTAGGGAGATAAGTAAATATGAGCAGAACCAGCAGGGATACAATAATGAAGGAATACCAGGTCATATCATTCTTGAAGCGCTTCCATCGTTTTACATTACTTTTCATATTACCCCCTGTCGCAACCTCTTTTGTCAAGAAAGGAGAAGGCCAAAGAGCACCTTCTCTTTCCTGAATGTGACAATATTTTACTTATCATTCAGATTACTGCGAGATGCTCAAGAATTCTTCCACGGTACCCTGCATGAACTCAGCCGCTTCTTCCGCCGTCTGTCTGCCATTGATTACATCGTCCACAGCTGTAGTCAGATTCGCCGTGACGGAACCAAAGCTTACATTGTTGAAGTTATCGTTGGTGGAGCCGTTGAAATTTTCCGGCATAGTGGACATGGCGCGGTTCATGACATCCGCCGTCCTCTCATCGATAATCTCCATCACCGCGTCGATAGCTTCCTTATTATTGGGATATATCAGGTTGTCGACTATCCATTGGGTAGCCACTTCATCAGTGGTCATGAATTTGATGAATTCCCATACCCATTCTTTGGCGTCGGAATCTTTATACATGGCCAGGTTTTCATCCCCGAAATAGGGGCTGGGGATGCCTTTATATTCTCCGGCGGAAATGACAGGGGCATTGTAGATTTTGTACTTGTCCGTCAGTCCCAGCTCCTTAATCTGCAGATAATCTGCAATGGGTGTGTTCTTCATGATCATCGCCCAGTTGTTGGTCCCATCCAGCGTACCGGATACCGCCACGCCCTCACGCACCTCCGGGCTCTCGCACTGCGCCAGATCCGCGATGGTCTGGAAGGCCTGAATCGCTTCAGGCGAGTCGAAGTTCACCTGGCAGTCAGCCAGAGTGTCGCCGTATACAAAGGTCTGCGCGCCATGGATGTAAGCGAAGAGCATGTAGTTAAAGAACAGGTTGCCGCCGCCCGACGAGTACATCTGCATTCCCCAGATATCCTCTCCGGTGTCCGGATCCTTCCCTGTCATCCGCTGTGCAATGTCCATGAATTCTTCAATGGTCCAGTCGTCGCTCGGAAGGTCTACGCCCATGGCCTTGAATTTCTCCACATCGACCCAGACCACCCACGGTGCCGTATAACCGGAGATGCCGCTGACCTTCCATTCACTTGGCTTTTCCGTGGTCCTCCTGGTGGCCAGCACGTATATCTTATCCCGATATCCGGGATCCGCCTCAATATATGGCGCGAGATCCTCTGTCAGGTCAATCATGGTGGCTCCGTGCATGATTACGTCCGCATTGCCATCCAGACAGGCTGTGGTAATGGAACTCTGCCAGTCTGACCATGGACAGATGTTGAAATTCAGCTTCACATTGGGATAAAGCTCGTTCCAGCGATCGGCAATCACGCTATATCCGGGCTTTACCAGTCCGGAGACCAAATCCGTGGTCTCATTCTCATTCTGGAACAGCGCCGGCCCTACAATGTCCAGCGTGACCTCCGTCTCCAAATCCAGGTCTGTATTGATTTCATATCCCGATGTGGTTACCACCGCAGCCTCTACCTTTAATCCTTCCTCCGATTCTTCGGCCTCCTCTTTGCTCTCTTCCTGGGCGGCAGAGGACTCCGACGACTGTTCAGAACTGCCCTCATTGCCGGGGGGCTGGTCTTTGCCGCACCCTGTAATCATGGCTGTCAGCATACTGACACACAACAACACGCTTAACAATTTTTTCTTCATAAATACCTTCCTCCTTCTTAACTAAATGTAAATTTACAACATGATCCTGCCGTTTATAATAAGTATTTACATACATATTACCCTAAACACCGGCTTCAAAGGGATAGACCTCCGGTTGAATCCAGCCTACATCCTCGAAATTCTTCGTGCCGGTTATGAGCTTCCGCAGAAGCGCCGCCGTCTCCGTAGCCGGAAGCCTGGGAGGCTCTTCCCTGAGCACCGCGTCCCACATCATGACTGCCACATCCGGCATGATGCGCAGATATGCGGGCAGGGCCTGCCAGGTCGTCATAATCATCCCCATAGCGCCCAGACGTTTTGTGGTATTGCAGAGATTCCTCACATTTTCGGCCTCGTTCCACGGACACAGCAGCACGTCGAACCCTTTTTTCATGAAATATTCCGCCGTGGGCTCTCCCCCTGGAAATCCGTCATAATATTGCCAGTCTGCGATAATGACATCCTTATCCAGATGCGCGATACCGTCAGCCGTTTTGTGGAGGCGATCCCCATTGGCCACAATCTTCTCCGGCCAGTCCTTGGAGGCCAGGAATTCGTCATGCCATATGATGGAGCGCCGGCCCTCCTTTCTCAGGTCTGCTGCCAGCCGATTGATGAATTCTGCCAGGAACCTTCCCTCCTCCTGCTCCCTGGCACATTTCGGGCAGGTGGCAAAGGAATACGCCTCATCGAAGCCCAGATGGAAATAGCTCCCCTGTCCAAAGGTTTCCATAAGCTCACTGCGCAGATTGCCCAGCAGCTTGTAGGTGTCCGGGTTAGAGGTGCACCAGGTCCAGCCGTCCGGCTCGAAGAGCATGGCATATCTGGGCGCCTGATCCAGCACTACGTGACGGCCCCTGCCCGCACGGCATTGAGCGGCATGCCCCAGATGGTTGAGCATGGGAACCGGCTCCATCCCAAAGGAGCGTATCTCTGTCACCAGCTCCCGGATTGTATCCAGGCTGTATGCCCTGTCCTTCCAGGCCAGCTCCGGCAGGCTCTTGTAAGGATACATGCCCCAGAATTCCAGAATCACATGGGTAAATTTCAGGAAACCGGCAAGGCGGATCGCCTTCTGCAGATCCAGGGGCCTGGTCTCCGGAAACACGCACAGGTGGATGCACCGAAACGACATGGCCGCCTTATCCTGAATCTCTACGCTCCGCACCAGGAACCTCTCCCGGCCTTCCGAAAGGTCTTCCGGCTCAATGAGCTGAACCAGTGTGGTAAAAGCGTCTATGAGGGCCTTGCTGTCCTTAGCCGCTATCGTGATCTTATCCGGCAGAACCTGAATCCGATAGCCGCCGCTGCTGTCCAGGTTTCCTGCCTGCTCCAGGGAATCCCCCCTTCCCGTGTGGAGAACCGCGTGAATCTCCTCCTTCGCGCTGTCTTTTGTGGAAAGCTTCAGCGTGGAGGCAGTGCAGGTGAACTGATAGAACAATGTCCGTATGCGCTCCTGTTCTGCCATTTCCAGACAGGCGTCCGTCTCCATGGCCAGTTCCGCGCCGAATGCAAAACAGCCGTCTCCTGTGGCAATCTTCTCCGGCACCGGATACAAATGCTGCAGATACATAATAATCTCCTCCTCCCATATCACGGCTACCGGATTGTTTCCGGCAGCCCTTGTTTTCATTGGTCCAACTGCCTCTCCAGAATCTCCCCCATATCAGGTATGCTCCCTGCCGCGCCGGGTCTGGTGACGCTGATTCCCGCGGCCGTAACTGCTGTCAGAATCGCCTGCTCCAGAGGCGCGCCGCCCGACAGCATACCTGCCAGGACACCGTTGAACGTGTCGCCCGCTCCTGTGGTATCCGCCACAGGGCCTGCGGAAAACGCCGGTATCATCTCACACCGGGAATCCGTTATGAGAAGGACCCCCCTGCCGCCCATGGTAATCACGGTATTTTCAATCCGGCTTCTCCGAAAGAATCCGGCCAGCTCCTCTGGGGACGGCTCCTCCTCAGGCCCAAAACCCGCCAGCTCTTTCGCCTCCCCGTAATTCGGTGTGACGATCCGGCATCTGGACAAAAGGGACGGCTCCAGATTTCGGGCGGGCGCAGGATTCAGAATCACCGATACGCCGCTCTCCTGTGCTATGTCGATGGCTGTCCTCAGGCATTCCCCCTGGAGTTCATTCTGAAGCAGCAGGTAATCGCATTCCTGAATGGCGCCCCGCACCTTTCCGCTTTTTAAATCCTCCGCTCCCAATCCTAATGCCGCTCCTCCATAGACCTCTACCACATTTTCCCCATCCCTGGCGGTAGTTATCACGGCAAAGGCAGTAGGGGACTCTTTTTCCATGAGGCAGAGCTCAATCCCCTCCTGCCCCAGGGCCGTCCTACAGGCCTTCCCGTTTTCATCCGAACCCACAGCGCCGATAAACAGCGTCCCGGCACCTGTCCTCCTGCAGGCAATGGCCTGATTGTGCCCCTTTCCTCCGGGTTCAAAGAACAATCCGCTACAGGGAATCGTCTCTCCCGGCCCGGGCAGATATTCCGTCTGAAGAAACGCCGACTGTCCCGTAAGGCCTATCACGGCGACCTTGCCCTTTTTTATGACAGCTTCATTCATTGTGCCCCTCTGCTCCTCAATTCGGTTCCATGCCATAATCTACAAGTGCCTGTTCCGGGGCAGGTATCGATGGATCAGCGCCTGATTGCGATCGGCTCCTCCTGGAATGTTTCCGCTTACATAGACCGGAGGCGTCACGCCGTCCTCCCACAAGAATTCATTTACCTGCACCAGAATGCTCTGGGCAATCATACAGCTCGATATGGTAGAGACCGGCCCTACCCGCATATCGCTGCCTTCTATAGCTACCACAGCGTCCCCGTGGCATACCCCATTGTCCAGGACAATGTCCGCCACATCATGGAGCTTCCTGCCGTCAGGATGCCTGGATCCATCCTTGGCATAGGCCATGGACACAATGGCGATGACCGGAATCCCCTTCTCTCTGGCGCAGATGGCCATCTCCACAGGAACGCTGTTTATGCCTGATGTAGAAGACACCATCAGCACATCCCTTTGGGTCAGTCCATATCTCTCAAATATCGGCTTTGCCAGCCCCGGCATCCTTTCATAACAGCTGCTCTTGACCGCGCCTCCATGGAGCATCAGATCGGAATCCAGCATGGCGCACACTGCCGCAGATCCGCCGGCCCTGTAAAAAAGGTCTTCTCCTACGAGATGGGAATGCCCGCAGCCGAACACATACAGCATGCCGTCCCGCTCCATCCGATCCGCAATCACCCGGGCGGCCTCCACAATGCTCTCCCGCTGGCTTTCCGCCACCCCGGAAAGCACTCTCCATACCTCTTCCAGATATTTCTGATACAGCATATTGTTTCTCCTATCCTTTCAAAGCATCGGTACCCGTCCGGAATATCTGTCCATAAGAGCCCCATTGCGCCTTTCCCCCTCCGGTGTATTGGCGTTCTCCCACACGGGCGGGCAGACTCCCCGTTTCAGGCATTCTTCCATAGCCGCAAGCTCCAGCATATGGGCGATGGCGAAAGTCCCTATGCCCGACAGCGGCCCTGCTTTCGCTTCCATTCCTTCGAGCCCCACTACCGCGTCGTCCACTGTATTGCAGTCATTCACGTAAATATCAGCCAAATCCCGCAAGTTTTCTTTGCCCGGAGAACGGATGGGGGCATCCGCAGGAGTCTCATCCTGCCACCGGTCACTGGCGATCCCAATCACTGTCGCTCCCAGCCTTTTCGCCTCCCCAGCCGCCTGGATGCAGGAGGCATTGACGCCGATGGTATGGAACAGGAGCAGCACGTCCCCCCGGCCGATTCCGCTGGCTGCCACCAGGGAGCTCCCCAGCCCCAGGCAGCGCTCCAGCTGGATGAATTTCCGGGCCTGGCTCAAAGCGGTCAGCCCGTATTCCACGATTGGATAGATATTGGCCAGCCCTCCGATGCGGAAGAACATTTCGCCTGCCACCAGAGAAGTGTGCCCCCCTGCTCCGAATACATAAATCAATCTGTCCTGTTCAATGGCGGAGGCCAGAAGACGCCCTGCCTTTTCTATGTTTGCTCTCTGCGTATGCTCAATCTCATCCAAACGCTGTTTTGCGCGCTCTATGTATCCGTTCATCTCTTCAATACTCTGTTATAGCTGGCTCCGATGGCATCCCAGAGCTTCAAAGGTTCCGGCGCGGCTACCGTTGTCCCATAACCGCCCCTGTAGGTCCATGTGCCCAGCCGGTCTACGCCCAGGCGCTCATATAAGTCTACCGTCCTTGCAATCTGGCTGTAATCTTCCGGGCACTTATTGTATCCCATGAGCCATCTCTCGGACTCCTTGCCGTATTTCTTCGCCATAGCTACCGTGCGCTCTGTCACATCCCTGAAAAAGCTCTCCGGCAAAGTCCAATTGATGATGGTAGTGGAGAATACGTCGAAATACGGGCAGGCCGCCACCAGTTCCCAGTTGTCATACCCTCTCTGCTCCGTCACATAATAGGTGTTCATGGTGGCATGCACGCAGCAGGTAATTTCCAGGGCCGGATTGTACTCCTTTAGCGCCTTGGACGTATCTGCCAGGGTCTTCAGGGCTTCCCTCCAGCGGAACTGCTTCACGTCGTCGTTCATGAATTTCGGCATCTCATATCCATAGTAAGCCCGGAACTTCTCCATGCATTCCGGACAGCGGCACGCCCAGTCATCTCCCGCCCCGCCGGTAATGGAAGCATAGGACTTCGGATATGCGTAATGCGGTTCATCCCAGAAAAAGCCGTCCACCTCTGTCTCCCGCGCCAGCCTCATGCAGAGCCCCTCGAAGTAGTCCCGGAAAGAATTCGTGTTAAAGCATGCGGCATTCAGCGCCTCTCCCGTATACGCGGACACCTGTCTGTGGTGGATATTGTTCTGCAGGAACAGGCTCACCTGTTCGCCGCCGAAATATTTGCCGATGCCCCAGGTATCCGCCAGCACCCTAAGTCCCATCTCATGCGCCTTTTTCACGATGCCATCGATGCTGGGGAACCAGAAATCCATATCGAACTCCGTGATTGCCAGGATGACTGTATCGCAGCCATGCTCAACCATTTCCTGAAAGTCCTTTTCCGCATGCTCCACATAGTTGAATCCGTAATAGCTGATTGCGGTATGTTTAATTGCCATAAGCCTTTCCTCCTGATGTCTCCATATTCATTATAAACACTCTTTACTATCTTGTTCTTATAATAGCATATTAAAACTTTTATGTCACTAAGATTATATAATAATATAACATAATTTTATTTTTTAATATAGCAGAAATCAAAACACGGCATTTGCAGAAATGCTAAGCCCTTATTTTTCTTTGCATATTGTTATTG
>CAMQOJ010000003.1 GCA_947003375.1 uncultured Lachnospiraceae bacterium | reverse complement strand
GTCCTATCATGACTTCGTGCCCTGGGGCGGGTATTTCCACTACAATACCCAGCATGCCATCGCCCCGCTGGAGGCGGCCAACCATCCGGAGCTTACGGAAACCTACTATCGCTTCCGACGGGAGCAGCTGCCCTACGCACGGATATTTGCGGAAAATATCAGGAAGGGAAAGGGTGCGTTCTATACGGATGTATGCGACATGAAGGGGAGGATGGATCGCGCCACCAAGGACAATTGTACGCCCGGCTCCCAGATTGCCATGGCCATGTACCAGCATTACCGCTATACCGGGGATGAAGGCTTCCTGGAGCAGACAGCCCTGCCTGTCATGCGGGCCACGGCGGAATATTATCTGGACAAGCTGGTTCTGGGAGAGGACGGCTGTTACCATATCCATGCCACCAACGGATACGAATCGCCCTTTGTGCTGACGGACGACACCATCACGGATCTCTCCATGATAAGGGCCCTGTTTGGGGCGCTTGTCACGGTAGTGCCCCTGGAGGAGGCCGCTCCCTATCAGGAAAGGCTGGAGAAGCTGGCGCCTTACCAGAAGGCGGACTTCCTTGAGGACGAGCTGGACTCGGAGGGCAGGTTCCTGTGGGGAATCGGCAAGGGCAGGAAACCGTTGACAAATCATGTGCTGAGCGTGGGGGACAGGCCCAGGCTGCCGGAAGATATAGGGGAACTGCCGGAATATGGCAGGAATGTGCTTCGGGAGGTAGGAAAGGAAAAGGCGAGAAGGACATACGGCAACCCGGAGCATATGTATTACGGCTTTCCGGATACGGAGATGGCCCCTCTGTTCCCTGCCGGCATCGTAGGGATAAAGAATCGGGGGAGCGAGCTGTACGACATGATCTACAACAGCATCTGCCTGCATTCAGATAAGTGCATGGGATGGTGCATGATGCCCATCTACCTGGCACGGATGGGGCTGACGGAGATGCTGGAGGAAGAATTCGGGCGCATGATAGACGCGTGGATGATATTCCCCCAGGGCTTTGGGACTTATGGGCCGGACAACCAGAAGATGTACAAGGACTTCTGGAACCGGAGAGCCGTGCGCAACGGCCGGACAAAGGAGAAGAGCACCTCCCTGCAGTGGAAGTTCAACCATTTCGACTATGAGACCCTTCCGATTCTGGCCACTGCGTTGAACGAGATGCTGCTCCAGAGCTATGACGGTATCTTGAGGCTCTTTCCCGCCATTGCCCGGGACAGCGCGCTGGCTTTCCGTCTGGCGGCAGCGGATGGCCGGATCGTGGACGCAGTCTACCAGGCAGGCCAATGCTCTGTGTCCATCCGGTGCGTCAGGGGCGGAAGGCTGAGCATGGCGGTCGACCATGTAGAAGGCCCGCTTTCCTTCCGGGACGGATCCAGCGGGGAAATGCTTGTCCCTGAGCAGGCAGAGGGAATCTATACTCTGGATACGGTGTCCGGACAGCGCATCCTGGTAAAGAGCCAAAATGCCGACAGCATCATGATGGAAAGGGAATATGAGAGGAACATGGATGTAAAGCGGTTCAGAAGCGTGAAGCTTGGCACGGAAAAAGAACTGTGAGCGTTCCGGGCAAGGGGGTTCACGTCAAGGGCTTTAGGACGCTTTAGAACCAGGGCTTTCCCCGGCTTCAAGGTTGTTTTTTGTGGATTTCTGGTGTATAATGGTGAACATGACACAGACAGGGAGAGACCAAGGCAAGGGGGATGGGGATGTATAAGGTACTGATTGCGGAGGATGAGCTGCTGACGCGGGCAGGCATCGTATCTTCGGTGAATTGGGCACAACTGAATATGCAGATTGTGGCGCAGGCGGACGACGGGATACAGGCTCTGCAGCTGTACCGTGCGCATTACCCGGAGATTGTGATTACCGACCTGAACATGCCCAGGCTGGGAGGAGTGGAGCTGATTGGGAAGATATGCGAGGAGGAGCGCCCCTGCAAGATTATCGTGGTGACCTGTGTGGAGGATGTGCAGGTGATTACCAGGCTCTTTCCCTACCATATCTTCGACTTCCTGCTAAAATCCTCCATATCCCCGGAGGAGCTGCAGGAAAAGCTCTCCCTGGCGGGAAAAGAGCTGGCGCTGGAAGGGGTGGCCAGCGGAGCGGCGTCGGGTCAGCGGACAGACGAACAGCTCCTGGAAGAGTTCCTTGACATGCCCCGGGGAGAGGAGCTTCTCTTTGATGCAAGCCCATACTGGCTGCTGTTCCGACTGTATATACGGGGCGGGAACAGGGCGATTCTGTCCAAGGCAGTGAGGGATCTCCTGGCGGAGTATTTCCTGAACTATTCCGAGACAGTGGTGGACTGCAGGAACGATATGGAATTCACCGTAGCTTTTCGCAACCGGGAGCTGTCGGAGGAGAATCTGGTCCAGAGGACCCGGCTTCTCTCAAAATATATATACAAGGCCTTCGACCAGGAGCTGATATGTGATGTGGAATGCTGCCAGCCGCCCGGCGAAATCAGGAAGAGGAGGGACATCTTCTTCCGCCTGGCAGGCCATGTGCGATGCCTGAGCGCCGATGTCCTGAAGGCTCAGGCTTCTTTCCTGGCCGATTATGTGGCCAACATCCCATCGCTCTATGCCATAAACACCTTTTGTGGAAAGAACCGCCAGGAATACTATGGGAATATCGTCAAGCCCGTGGAGCAGGCCATGATGCAGGACAGGCTCTCGTTTTACGACTACCGTCAGACGGTGATTGTAGGGCTGGAGGCCTTCAACAGGGCACTCTCCCTTTTTAGTCCGCAGGAGCTGAGAGGGCATCTACAGGGAATCCTGGACGATGAGACCTTTGAGGGCATCTATCTGCGGTGCAGGGACATGCTCCGCGCCAAATCGGACATCCTGTACAGGGCGGACTGCGGCTATGATGAGATTCGCCAGTCGCTGCTCTATATCCGGGAGAACAGGGGGGGCAAAATCGCCCTGAACGATCTGGCGGAGCGGGTGTCCTTCAGCCCCAGCTATTTTTCCACCCTGTTCAAGCGGGCCATGGGCATCAGCTTCAGCACTTATCTGACCTTTTACCGCATCGAGCATGCCATGGTGCTCCTGGAGGATGACAACGTCTTCCTGTACGAAATCGCGGAAAAGACGGGCATGGGCGACATTTCCCATTTCAGCAAGACCTTCAAGACAGTCACGGGCTATTCGCCTAATGCCTGGAGGAAGATGCTGCATCATCAACAGCCTAACGCCGAGAAGTGATACGAGTGTCATTTAAGGCGCTTCTGTGTCCGCATCGGGCAGAATGGCCTCCGGCAGGTCAGGCTCCGGCAGACGGGCCATCCGTCAGCAGCGGAATGCGGCTGAGAATCGCTGAGGCGGAGGGTACGCCGATCATCAAGGAAATGACGCTTTACCGTTTAGAGTTCGGGGCGGCCTTTTATGGGGCTGCCTTGAATATTTTATGGCGATATTTTGACGGAAAGATTGACTATCCATTTCCTTTTTGATACAATGGAACAAATGTTTGGAACATGAGCCGGTGTGTCGGGGGAAGAGATGGGCAGGGACGATAGGGAATTTGAGGCATTTCAGCTATTTGAGGAGATTCAGAAGGACTCCGTGGAAGAGGGGGATTCTACAGGAGAAGAGCCTGTCATGGAGGAAGCCCCATACTACGAGATTGAATATGACTCCTGTCCCCTGCCCGGCGTGGGGAAGTTTGTCTTGCGGACCGACCGGAGCCGGGAATCTCAGGGGGAAGAGATTTACCCAGGAGCCCAGGAAACGGCCAGGGAGTCGGATCCCGTGCGGGAGCGCTTCAATCAGATGCGGGACATCGCCAGGGAGAGCAGGGTACTGACCTTTGGTAATTCCAGGTTCTATGACAAGAGGATTCAGCAGGAGAACTCCAGGCTCTTTTACCGGCAGGGCATGTTCATGAAGGACTTCGAGGACGACTGCGAGAGGGTTCTGCCCTATTCCGCTTATTTTCCCAATTACCAGATGATGGGGTACGGGCAGCTGCGGACATACTTTAACTGGCGGACACAGGTGCGGCAGGGGAATATCCAGCAGACCTCCACGTCATACGCTTTTCTGTATCTTTATGAGCTGTTGAACAATATCGGCGTGGAAGGCCCAGAGGAAGGACTGGAGAGGCTGATGGCTTTCTGGGATGCCTACCAGGTCTATGACGCGTCCCTGGACAAGTATGTGGTAAAATGGCTGAAGGATTACCATATCTATTATGAACTTCCCAGGCCGTTCCGGGAGTTCATCGGGGAAAACGGTCTGGAGGCGTACTATCCCAAGCTGGCCAATCCGGAAGATAAGTTCGATTTATATTGTGCCATATCGAAATACGACATCAGGAAATCCAATTTTTATACGGAAGAGAACAGGGCGCTGGTGCAGGACTGCTTCTATTTTACCATGGACAGGCTGCGCAAGGCTTTCAGTGGCTGCCATGCGGATCTGGAGGAATACATCTTCCAGCCCACCCGGGGCATGGCGGCATGGATGCCGTTTCAGGGGGCGCTGTTCTACCCGGCGGCAAGGCAGGCCGACAGGCGGGTGGTGCTGTCGGAGAAGGAGGTTTACCTGTGCAGCCAGAACCGCTGGACATTCAGCGCCATGATCACCACCGAAAGCGGGAAGCGGCTGCTGGGCTTTTGCCTGAAGCAGATGGAGGCCGTCCTGCGGCGGCTGACGAAATATAAGCATAAGCTGACCGCGAATCCGGATGCCTTAAGCCCTGTGATGGCGGACGAGCTGCGAAAGGACGGGATATCCCTGGAGGAAATCGTCACGGCTGCGGTGGAGGAATTCTATAGGGAGGCCACGAAGACGGTAGTCCGGGTGGACAGCGCGGCGCTGGAGCGGATTCGCAGGGAGGCCCTGGCCACCCAAGAGAGGCTGATTGTGGCGGAGGAGGCGCCGGAGATGGCGGGGGCGTCGGCAGTTTTGGCAGGGCGGCAGCGTAGGCAGGATGGAGACAGGGAGAGAGGAGCTTTTCCGGATGGGGAGAGCGGGCATGGGATTTTGCCGGACGGATTCCGGCAGAGCACAGCCCGGCAGAATACAATCCGGCCAGACCGGACGCAGAAGAGCTTCAGGACGGAGGCTCAGCCAGCGGAAATGGCGGGAAGAGCCTTTGTCTCTGGCCGGGCAATCGACCGGACAGCCGGGGCCATGCCTGAAGCAGAACCGGGAGTGGTGGCCGGGAGGACTCTGGAAGGGTATTCTGCGGCGGCAGGCTCCGACCCATGGGAACAGCTGAAAGCCGCCCTGACGGAGACAGAATTGAAAGCGCTGACCCTGGCGCTGGAGGGCGAGGGGAATCTGAAGCCCTTTGCGGACAGCCATGGCATCATGCTGGAAGTCCTGATGGACGGCATCAACGAGAAGGCCATGGACTTCGTGGGGGACAGCCTTTTGGACGATGAATTTGTAATATATGATGACTATACAGACCAGGTGAAGGGGATGGTGGAATCCATATGACTAAGCAAGTACCTACAAGGATAGCGAATATTCTGATTAACGCCCTGAAAGGGGGCGTAGTGCCCCGGGCGGGCCTGGAATACATCACTGTAGGCCGCACCCAGGAGATAGCCGCTATCCTCCACGACATCGAGATGATAGAGGAGGGCGGCGCGTCTTTCCGCTTCATCGTGGGTAAATATGGCAGCGGGAAGAGCTTCCTGCTCCAGACCATACGCAATTACGCCACAGCCAAGGGCTTCGCGGTGGTGGACGCGGATCTCTCGCCGGAGCGGCGGTTCGCCGGAACCAAGGGACAGGGGCTGGCCACCTATAAGGAACTGATCAAGAACCTGTCCACCAAATCCAAGCCCGACGGCGGCGCGCTGCCATTGATTCTGGAGAAATGGATTTCAGGCATCCAGGCCTCGGTGAAGGACAGCTTCCTTACAAATGGATTGGGGAGCGCCCGGGATATGGAGGGCGGCTCAGCCCTTTCCGGCAGGAAAGCGGAGGAGGATCCGGCCAGGGGCATGGCCAAGGAGACATGCCCTGGGGAAACAGGGCCGTGCCGGGAGGCAGAGGATTCCGCCCAGGCCTTCGACCGGGAAGTGGAGCGCCAGATATACGCCGTGGCAGGCTCCCTGGAGGGGATGGTGAACGGCTTTGAGTTCGCCAAGGCCGTAGTCCTGTACTGGAAGGCCTACAGGCAGGACGATGCCGCCCTGAAATCCAATGTGCTGCGGTGGTTCCGGGGAGAATATCCCACCCGTAAGGAGGCCAGGGAAGACTTGGGAATCAATTTCATCGTCACGGACGAGACCTGGTACGACTTCCTGAAAATCTTCGCCGCTTTCCTGGTGGGCGCGGGATATAAGGGGATGCTGGTCATCATCGACGAGCTGGTGAACATCTTCAAGATACCGAATTCCATCACCAGGGCCAACAACTATGAGAAAATCCTCACCATGTACAATGACGTGCTCCAGGGAAAGGCCAGGCACATCGGCTTCCTCATGGGCGGCACGCCCCAGTGCATCGAGGATAAATACAAGGGCGTCTTCAGCTACGAGGCCCTGCGTTCCAGGCTGGCGGAGGGGCATTTCGCCACAGCGGACATAAAGGATCTTTCCGCTCCCATCATCCGGCTCCAGATGCTGACCCAGGAGGAGATGTATATCCTGGTGGAGAAGCTCCAGAACATCCACGCAGGGCTCTACAAATACACCCCGGCCCTGACCCAGGAGGATCTGGTCTATTTCCTGACGGTGGAGTACAACCGGGTGGGGGCCGAGACCCACATCACCCCCCGGGAGATTATCCGGGATTTCATAGAGCTGATCAACATCCTCTACCAGAATCCCACAAAGAGCGTAGCGGAGATTCTGGGGGACAACAGCTTCGAGATGGCCAAGGGAGGCTTGGCCGAAGGGGAGATACAGGACGAGTTTAAAGAGTTTGAGATTTGACGAAAGAATGTTTCAAAATGCTGAGATTGCTGACGATCCGGCAGGATGTTGTTGCATGCTTGTACGGATTTGAGACCACCAGAGTATGGAGACAGGAATATGAACGTATTCAACCGACTGGCGCCATTCATCCAGGAATTTATCTACGAAAACAAATGGGAGGAGCTGCGGGGGAACCAGGTGGCGGCCTGCCAGGTCATCTTTGACAGCGACGACAACCTGCTGCTCTCCTCGGGCACGGCCTCCGGCAAGACGGAAGCCGCCTTTCTCCCCGTGCTGACACAACTTTACGAGAATCCGGCCCGCTCCGTGGGGGCCATGTACATCTCCCCTCTGAAAGCGCTGATCAACGACCAGTTCAAGCGCCTGGAGCAGATGCTCTTAGACTCCAACATCCCCGTCACCAAATGGCACGGGGATGCCTCCGTGGACAAAAAGGACAGGCTGATCAAGCATCCGGAGGGCATCCTGCAGATCACCCCGGAATCCCTGGAGAGCCTGATTACCAACAAGCGGGGGGCCTGCCTGAATATGTTCTGCGACCTGCGCTTCGTCATCATCGATGAGGTGCACTCTTTCATGCGGGACGAAAGGGGGCTGCAGCTTCTCTGCGTGCTGGAGCGGCTCAGGGCCCTCACAGGCGTGAATCCCAGACGGATAGGCCTCTCCGCCACTTTGGGGGACATGTCCCTGGCCCAGGACTGGCTGAATACGGGCACAGGACGGAAGTGCGCGGCTCCTGTGACGGACGAGGGGAAGAAACGCGTCCGGCTGCACATCGAGCGCTTCGTGAACGTGTCGGACAAGCGGGACCTGGTGGAGCGGGACGGCAGCATGAACATCGTGGACAGGGATACTGGCGGCGACATGGGCGACAGGGAGCACTATGAGTACCTCTTCCGCCAGACCCTGGACAAGAAGACCATCATCTTCGCCAACAGCCGGGAGGAAATCGAGTTCATCATGGCCAATCTGCGTGAAATAGCGCTTAAACATAAAGCACCTGACGTATATCGCGTCCACCACGGCAATGTCTCTGCCCTGCTGCGGGAGACCACGGAGGACGAGATGAAGTCCGCCGATGAGAAAATCGTCACCGGGGCCACCGTGACCCTGGAGCTTGGCATCGACATCGGCTCCCTGGATCAGGCGGTGCAGATAGGCGCGCCCCTGAACGTATCCAGCTTCGCCCAGAGGCTGGGCCGCTGCGGACGGCGGGGGCAGGTGCCCCAGCTCCTGTTCACCTTCGTGGAGAGCATCAAGATCAATTCCTCCGACATCCTGGGCCCCATCAACTGGGAATTCATCCGCACGATCGCCATCATCGAGCTGTATCTGCGGGATCACTGGATGGAGCCCATCCCGCCCAGGCACCATCCCTACAATCTGCTGTACCACCAGACCATGAGCATTCTGAAGAGCAACGGGGAGATGTCCCCCGCCGGGCTGGCCCAGGCTGTACTCACGCTGGGGGCCTTCCGGAAGATTTCCCAGGAGGACTATAAGAAGCTGCTGCTGTACCTGATCCACATCGAGCAGCTGGAGCGCTCCGAACACGACGGGCTGCTGATCGGGCGGGCCGGGGAGCGGGAGGTGAACAGCCACAAGTTCCTGACCGTGTTCCTGGCCCCGGAGTACCTGCTGGTGAAGGAGGAGAACCGGACCATCGGCACCGTGGACAAGACCTACCCTGTGGGCACCCGGTTCGCCCTGGCAGGCATGTCTTGGGAGACGGTGGACATCAATGTGAAGTCCAAGGTGCTGTTCGTGAAGCGGGTCCCCGGCATCTCCGTGGTGGACTGGGACAGGGATTTCGAGGCGGAGCTCCACACGGTGCTGGTCCGCAAGGTGCGCAGTGTCCTGGAGCGGGACAATCCGTATCCTTATTTAAGCGACCGCTGTCAGGAGCGCCTGTTGGAAATCCAGTACATCGCCCGGAACAGCGGCATCCTGGACAATCTGGTGACGGAGCTGTCCAAGCAGAAGTTCGCCGTCTTCCCCTGGGTGGGAACCAGGCAATTGGTGACGCTGCACTATGCGCTGCTCCAGCGCAAGATTAAGAGCAAGATTCCCTGGAGCACCTGCCTGTACCTGGAGGTGGTCTTTGACGGAAGCAAAGAGGAGCTGGCGGGCATCATCACTGATATCCTGCATTCTAACCTGGACCTCTACAGCCTGCCCCTGCCGGACAAAATCCAGATTAACGGTAAGTACAACGAATTCATCCCCCTGGAGCTGCTGCGGAAGCAGTTCATTGAGGATTATCTGGATTTTGACGGGCTGAAACGGGACATGATACAAAATTTTGATGGAAAATGCGAATAATAGCATATTGATTTTTGGAGGTACTTTGTATATAATATCCAAAACAGCGGAAAGTAAATTCTGTGAACTTTTTGTCTTGCTATCTGCGGAAAGGGTTGGATATTTATTATGGAAGAAAAAAGTTCTATCTTCAGGGAGGCAAAGGGCATATTTGTGCCGGGAAAGTCCGCCGTGCCGAATGTGCTGGCGGCTTTCCGTCTTGATTTCTTGTATTCTGGCGGCTGTGTGGAGCTGACTGTGGCCGCTCATACTTTTTACCGTATTTATCTAAACGGAACATTCATAGGCATAGGCCCCGCGCCTGCGCCTTTCGGCAGACTGAAGGCCGACCGATATGATTTGACAGGGAAGCTTTTCCCCGAAAACAAGCTGGCTGTGGAGGTGATGGGATATGTGCCCCAGGAATTCAATTATGCCACCCACGAGACCTCGGTCTTCTTCGGCGAGCTCACAGTGGACGGGAAGGTAGTGGCGGCGACGGGCGATGAAAGCTGGAAATGCGGTATTCTGCCCTATCGTGACTTCCGGGCGGAGGCTATGTCCCATGGGCGCAGGTATCCGGTGGAGCTGTATGCCCTGCAGGAGGGGTACGACTCCTGGCGGGTGGGCGCCCTGCCCGTGGAGACGGGATTCCAGGTGGTAGCCCAGGGGCTGGCGGAGACCTGGAAGGACGGCGGCGGAAGGGAGATAGGGCCGTCACGGGAAGCAGGGTACCCTGCGGAAGAGGAGCCGTCACAGGAAGCAAGTCCGTCCGCAAAACAAGGCGGCTGGCGCATCATCCAGGAGCGGGGCGTATCCATGCCGGATACACAGCGGATAGGGGAGCTGTCCCTGCAGGGCATATCTCAAGTAGAACCCATCGCATTCGACGGCGAAGCCAGGAACTGGTGGGAGACCGATGCCTACCTGGCCCGCAGCGGAGGTACCGCTATCAGCCGCCCCTCTTTTTCCATAGCCGGATACAGGGACAGGGCTTTTTCCGGCACCCTGCGCGAGTACCAGGACAAGGCAGGGACAAAGGGGTACGAAATACGGCCCGGAAAAGCTCCGTCCCCGGGACTGGCTGTCTATTCCCTGGAATTTTCCCTGAAAGCGCCCGAGACAGGCATGATAGGCTTGTGCTTCGAGACGGAAACTCCGGCCACGGTGGACATCATCTGGAACGACTTCCTGGATGAGACAGCAAGGGTTCCGGTAAAAGCGGACGACATGAACCGCGTCATCCGTCTGGAATCGGTGGGTGGATGTATCTCCTTTGAATCCATGGAGCCTCATTTCCTGAAATATATCAAGGTAATCGTGGAGACGGACAAAACCTTTCGACTGCACGATATCTATGTACGGCGCTATCGCTTCCCGGATACCCGCGACAGAGGCCAGTTTGTCTGCAGCGACATGGAGCTGAACCGCATCTATCAGGCTTCCAAGAGGACGCTGCTGACCAACACCCTGGCATTCTTCCTGGATTCCCCGGAACGGGAGCGGGGAGGCTGGGCCGGCGACAGCTACTGGACGGGCCGGGCCGCGGCCATGCTTCTGGCGGACACAAGCGTGGAGCGTTCTATGCTGTACGATTTCCTGGCCGCCGATTATGCCCAGGCGCTTTCGGGCACCTTTCCCTGCTGTTGCTGCGGCGGGCCGAAGAGGCATCCCGAGCTGATGTATACCTGGAGCCTCTTCGTGCTCCTGGAGCTGACGGATTACTACAGAAGGACAGGGGATGAGGCCATGAAGCGGGACTTCCGGCCCCGTGTGGAGAAGTTCATGGAGGCGTCCCGGAGCCTGAAGAACGGGTTGGGCGTGCTGGAGAATATCCCCGGCAGCGTCTTCATTGACTGGTCTGCAGCCAATAACCCGGCCAATACGGAGGCAGTGTGCACCGCGGCTAACGGACTCTACGCAATGGTGGCGCAGCGGCTTGGAGAGATGTATGAGGTAGAGGCTTACAGAGAGGAGGCGGCGCAGATTCGCGCAGTCTTCCGGCAGGCATATGAAAAAGCGAGGGAAAGAAAGTACGACCTCTTTACCATGTATCCGTTTTTTTCGGATTCCATGACCGTGGTGGACGGACGGCTGGAGGAAAACCGGGTCTACAGCGAGGCCGCTCAGTATTACTGCTTTTGGACGGGACTGCTGCGGAAGGAGGACGCGCCGGATTTATGGAAGGCCCTGCTGGAGCAGTTCGGCCCCATGCCGAGGAAGCAGAGGGGAATCACCCAGTTGTCGGTAGGCAACTGCGGCGTGTTCTTCGGACATATGATGCGATTCGAGCTTCTTGCCAGATTCGGGGAGACGGCGCTTTTGGAGGAGGAGATAAAGTGTCTGTGCGGCTACATGATGGAGCAGGATCCGGGTACGTTCTGGGAGACGCTGGGCGGTACGAACAGCCGTAACCATGGCTTCGGCGCACATTACGGCGTGGTGGCAATGCGGGACTTCCTGGGGATGGACATACCGGACTGCGTAGAAAAAACCGTGCGCTTCGCGCCGGGACAGGGGAGCCTTCGGTGGGCGAAAGGGCGGATTGGCCTGGGGGACGGACAGTTTGCGGCTTCCTGGCATAAGGAGCTGGACGGATTTGACCTGTCCATGTCGGCTCCGGAGGGATACCGCATTCTGCTGGAGCTGCCGGCAGAATACAGCAGCGGGAAGATGACAATGAACGGAGAAGAACAGGAATTCCGGCGGAGGCTGGAATGCGGGAATGTCTTGGACATCTCCATACGCTGCTGACAAAGGACGCATGGCAGATAAAGCATACACGACCGACAATGCATACCCCGCTGGCAAAAGAGAAATAAGCAAAGAAAGGCTGACAATAAGAGAGGAGAACACGAGCATGGTACAACGAGACAGAAAGGACATTTTCCGCGTCATGGATGAGGACATCTTAAAAACGGGGAAAGAGGATGTCAGAACCAGGAGATTCCTGCTCCCTAAGCGGGTGCTGTGGACAAAAGGACATGTGGAGAACAGTGATACCCTTCTGGAGGACAGGGAGATACAAATTTCCCTGGCTGCCCATAGGCCCTGTATCCTGAAGAACGAAGGGGAGGAGAAGGCTTCCATTCTTCTGGACTACGGTATGGAAATCCATGGCGGCATCCGGCTCCTGGCATGGACGGACAGCACGGGCAGGGGAGCGAAGATGCGCATCCGCTTTGGCGAGTCCGTCTCGGAGGCCATGAGCGAGCTGGGCGGGGAGACCAATGCCACCAATGACCACGCCAGGAGGGACATGACCGTGGAAGTGGGCATGATGAGCATGAACCAGATTGGGGAGAGCGGCTTCCGCTTCGTGCGCATCGACCTGGAAGAGCCGGCGGCTGCCGTTTCCCTGAAGACAGTCTGGGCAGTCCTGATCTACAAGGACGTCCCCTATCGGGGGAGTTTCGCCTGCAGTGACGACCTGCTGAACCGCATCTGGGATGTGGGCGCATATACGGTGCATCTGAACATGCAGGAATACATCTGGGACGGCATCAAAAGGGACCGGCTGGTCTGGGTGGGCGATATGCACCCCGAGGTCACTACGATCAAGGCGGTATTCGGTCAGGACAGCGCGGTGGAGGACAGTCTGGACTATATCCGGAAGGAGACACCGCTGCCCGGATGGATGAACGGCATGGCCAGCTATTCCATGTGGTATTCCATCATTACCTGGGACTGGTATCAGTACACAGGCAGGAAAGAATTCCTGGAAAAACAACGTGATTATCTGAAAGGATTATCAGAGCAGCTCTCAGCCCATATCGATGAAAAAGGGCAGGATACCGTAGAGGAGGGACGTTTCCTGGATTGGCCCTCTGAGGGGAAGTCACGCATCGTGGACGCAGGGGTTCAGGTGCTGCACATCTGGGCCGCCAGGAGCCTGGAGAAGATTTTTGCCGTTCTGGGAGAGGATGCCCATGGGGCACAATGCAGAGAAGACCTGAAGCGGCTGACCTGCTTTGCCACCGACTATGAGGATTCCAAGCAGGCGGCGGCTCTTACAGTGATGATGGGACAGAAGGACGCGGCACAGGCAAACGAAGAACTGCTGAAACAGGGCGGCGCGAAAGGCATGTCCACCTTCATGGGCTATTATATCCTGACGGCCAGGGCCATGGCAGGGGATTATCAGGGCTGCCTGGACTGCATCCGGGACTACTGGGGCGGGATGCTTCAGTTAGGGGCGACTACCTTCTGGGAGGACTTTGACATAGACTGGATGGAGAACGCCGCCAGGATCGATGAGCTGCCGCAGGACGGCTCCAAGGTGGATGTCCATGCTACATACGGCGGATTCTGTTACCAGGGCTATCGACACAGCTTCTGCCACGGCTGGGCCAGCGGAGCCACACCCTGGCTTTCCGAGAACGTGCTGGGCATCCGGATTCTGGAGCCGGGCTGCAGGAAGGTGAAGATAGAGCCCCATCTGGGAGATCTGGAATGGGCGAAAGGCACCTATCCTACCCCTTACGGCGAGATTTCCGTATCCCATGTAAAACAGGCCGACGGTTCTGTCGCCACGGAGGTGGACGCGCCGGAGGAAGTGGAAATCTGCAGGTAGATGTGGACGGCTGCGAATATATGAGGGAATCCGGGGAGACAAGCATATGAACATAAGCGAAAGACAGAAACGATTTGAGAATCCCACAAAGGAGTACCGCGGTAAGCCGTTCTGGTCATGGAACGGCAGGCTGGAGGAGGGCGAACTGTGTCGCCAGATAGATGTCATGAAGGAAATGGGCTTCGGCGGCTACTTCATGCACTCCCGCACGGGCCTGGAGACGGAGTACCTGGGGGAGGAATGGTTCGAACTCACCAACAAATGCGCGGATTATGGCCAGAAAGCCGGGATGGAATCCTGGCTCTACGATGAAGACCGCTGGCCCTCGGGAAGCGCCGGGGGCATGGTGACGAAGGAGGAGCAGTACCGCGCCATGTTCCTGGAGATGAACTGCCTGACGGAGGATGCCTGGAGGACATGGCAGCGGGACGAGGATGTCGTGGCCGTATTTGCATGCAAGATGGAACAGGAGCCTTCCGCGGGCCAAGGCGGGATTTTTTCCGAAAAAAGGCTCCTCCAGGTGGGGGATGCCCTGGCGGAAGGGGAGACGGCCATAGAGTTCCGCACCCGCTATTCCGTGTGCAACGACAATTACAACGGTTACTGCTATGTGAACACCATGCACAAAGAGGCCATAGAGAAATACATTGAGCTGACCCATGAGAAATACAGGGAAAGGTGCGGAGACAAATTCGGAAAGGAAATTACGGGCATCTTCACGGACGAGCCCCACAGGGGCGGCGTGTTCACGAATTTCGCGGAAGGGGAGCCGAATGCCGTGCCCTACACGCCGGATTTGCTCCCGGAATTCGAGGAGCGCTTCGGCTACAGCCTGAAGGAGAACCTGCCGGAGCTGTTCCTGCGCAGAAGCGAAGGAGAGCTGTCGAAGGTCACCAGGGACTATTTCGAGCTTTGCCAGGAGCTGTTCCTCGAGCGCTTCGCCATTCCCGTACAGAACTGGTGCAGGGAGAACCGCCTGATCTTCACCGGCCATGTGCTCCACGAGGACTCCCTGTGCTGTCAGGCCGTCATGCAGGGCTCCCTTATGCGCTTCTATGAGTACATGGACTATCCCGGCATCGACCTGCTCAGCGAGGGGAACAGGTGCTACTGGGTGGCAAAGCAGATTTCCTCTGTGGCCAGGCAGTTGGACAAGGAATGGGTCCTGTCCGAGCTCTACGGCTGTACGGGCTGGCAGATGGATTTTGAGTCCTACAAAAACGTAGGCGACTGGCAGGCGTTGTTCGGCGTGAACCTAAGATGCCCGCATCTGTCCTGGTACACCATGAAGGGGGAGGCGAAGCGGGACTACCCTGCCAGCATGCTGCATCAGTCCTACTGGTATCGGGACTATCATTATGTGGAGGACTACTTCTCCAGAATCCATGCCGCGCTCCACGGCGGAAAGCCTGTGTGCAGCCTGTTGGTGCTAAATCCCATAGAGAGCGTGTGGGCAAGGGCCTACAGCGGCTCCTTTGACGGCCTATCCGGCGTGGATGCAGAAATCCTGCGCCTGGAGCGGCAGTATGCGGAGCTGTTCCATATCCTATCCGGCAACCAGATCGACTTCGACTACGGCGAGGAGGACATCATGGCCCGCCACGGGAAGGTGGAGGACGGTATCCTGTATGTAGGGAGCTGCGCTTACCTCAAGGTTTTGGTGGCAGGCATGGACACCATGCGTTCCGGCACCCTGGCGCTGCTGGAGGAATTCGCGGCCCAGGGCGGGGAGGTCATCTTCGCCGGAGAGGCTCCGGGCTACGTGGACGTGATTCCCTCGGATAAGGTGGCGAAGCTTGCGGACAGGTGCAGAAGAGTGAACTTTGAGGAGGAAGCAATCGCCCAGGCCGCCGGGGACGGCTCTCAGGTGCGGATTACCTGCGCGGAACCGGATGGCAGAAGCGGGAAGGACATCTCTGCCCAGCCCGCACATGATTTCTTCGTGCAGTCCTTCCAGGTGGACGGGGGCCGCATGGTGATGCTGTTGAATGTGAACCGCGAGAAGGACTACAAAAGCGTCTCTGCAGACTTGGGACGAGGCGATTATCTGGAGCTATGGGATGCCAGGACAGGAAAGGTTATCAGACCTGACTACCAGATATCGGATGGCAGGATTCGCCTGACCATGGATTTGGAGCGGGGCGGGGAGCGCATCTTCCTGATTACGGAGCAGTGCCGGGAGCTGCCGGGAGAGGAGCTCTTTACGGGCAGGGAGCCAGTGGAGCTGCCGGAAACCTTCCGCTACCGGCTGACGGAGCCCAATGTCTGTGTGCTGGACATGGTCTCCGTCACGGATGGCAGAGGCAACGAAATCCTCAGGATGGAAGTACTGAAGGCAGACCGGGCCCTGCGGGACATACTGGGCATCCCTTATCGGGGCGGCGAGATGCTCCAGCCCTGGTACCAGGTGAAATATAAGGGCGGGAATACGAGGCTGCTGGATACGATTTCTTTGGAATATGACATCGAGATAACGGAAATCCCGGAGGATTTACGGCTGGCGGTGGAGGATTTGGCGCATATCCGGCAGATCCTGGTAAACGGAAGGGAACTCTCCCTGAACAGCAGAGGGAAATGGATTGACATCTGCTTCGACGAGCTGGAGGTTCCGGCACAGGCTCTGACAAAAGGCCGCAATACAGTCACCATCCTCATGGACTATTACGGCACCTGTGGCATAGAGGCTGTCTACCTGCTGGGGAACTTCGGCGTGGAGATTCCGGGAGAAAACCGCGCCGTCCTCACAGCACTTCCGGACAGATTGGCAATCGGAGACATCACGGGACAGGGACTGCCCTTTTACTCGGGAAGCGTAATCTATGAGCTGGAGGATATGCAGGAACCTGGGCAAAACGCTGACAGCCGCATAAGCGTAAAGGCCGAAGGATACGGAGGGGCCCTTGTAAAGATTCACGGAGACACCCAGAACACGATTGCGTTCCCGCCCTATCAGGCGGATGTAAGGAACCTGCGCAGCATCGAGGTAGTGCTGACCAGAAGAAACACTTTCGGCCCCCTTCACCAATGTCCGAAGGAAGCCCCATCCTATGGCCCGGGGAATTTCATGACCACAGGCCGGGAATGGAGCGATGCCTATATGCTTTATCCCCAGGGGCTGCTGGAGAAGCCTGAAGTCAGGAGAGGATAGTGGCCCAGAGAGCGATTTTCCCCAAAACCCGGCAGATTATCTGAATATGTTGCCGGATTTTGGGGAATCTTAAAATCCGGCTTTTGCTCTAAGTTTCTATGTCTAAGGATTCCTCTGATTAACGCCAAAGCTACTTCTGAATATCGTGTACATCTGATTCATATGAGGAATATGGATTGATTCTTTATAACATTTTATTGATATTTATGCATGAATCAGTTATTATATTAGAAAATGTCCAGCGGCGCCAGCCGCGTTTCAGGAAAGGAAGATGAATATGGAATTACATATTACATGCATTCCCGGCGACGGCATCGGGCCGGAAATCGTCAGGGAAGCTAAGAAAGTTCTGGAGAGGATAGCAGCCGTATACGGCCATAAAATGGTATTCGAGGACATCCTCATGGGAGGGGCTTCCATCGATGTCCATGGCGTGCCCCTGACGGAGGAAGCAATTGCGAAAGCGAAAGCGGCGGACGCGGTGCTCATGGGCTCCATCGGCGGAGATACCACGAAATCCCCCTGGTACAAGCTGCCCCCCAACCTGCGCCCGGAGGCAGGGCTTCTGGCCATCCGCAAGGCTCTGAACCTGTTCGCGAACCTGCGGCCTGCGGTGCTCTACGATGAGTTGGCGGCTGCCTGCCCCCTGAAAGAGGAAATCAGCAAAGCAGGGTTCGACATGCTGATTATGCGGGAGCTGACCGGCGGGCTGTATTTCGGCGAACGGAAAACCGTCTGCGAGAACGGTGTCCGCAAAGCCATCGACACCCTGACCTATGACGAGAACGAAATCCGCCGCATCGCCATCAAGGGCTTCGACATCGCCAGGAAGCGCAGGAAGAAGGTCACCAGCGTGGACAAGGCCAATGTGCTGGACTCCTCCAGGCTGTGGAGGAAAGTGGTGGAGGAAGTGGCCGCGGATTACCCGGATGTGGCGCTGGAGCATATGCTGGTGGACAACTGTGCCATGCAGTTGGTGAAGAATCCGGCGCAGTTCGATGTGATACTTACGGAGAACATGTTCGGCGACATCCTCTCCGACGAGGCCAGCATGGTCACAGGCTCCATCGGGATGCTGGCCAGCGCCAGCCTGAACGACAGCAAGTTCGGCCTCTACGAGCCCAGCCACGGTTCCGCGCCGGACATCGCGGGACAGGACATCGCCAATCCCATCGCCACGGTGCTCAGCGCCGCCATGATGCTGCGCTACAGCTTCGACCTGGACAAGGAGGCGGAGACAATAGAGAAGGCCGTGAAGCAGGTGCTAAAGGACGGATACCGCACGGGCGACATCTATTCCCAGGGCTGCGAGAAGGTGGGCTGCACCAGAATGGGAGACCTGCTGGCGGAGCGGATCCGGTAGCGCGGACATTTGACTGCAAGGCCTGTACCCCTGTCTGACGGATACAGCTTTAACGGCAGGCTGTTCAGGGAGGAGATGCTGTATGAGAATAGAGTTAAGGGAAATCCATGACGGCAACCGGGCGCACTGCATTGCCCTGCGAACAACGCCGGAGCAGAAGGCCTACATCGCTTCCAATGAGGACTCCCTCGGGGAGGCGCAGAAGGAAGAATACGCGGAGATTGCAAGGCCGTTTGCAATCTATGCAGATGAGGTTTTAGTGGGTTTTGCCATGTTCGCTTTTGATGAAAATAACGAGGATGCTGACGACAGGTACTGGCTCTGGCGTTTTATGATCGATGCTTCTCTACAGGGAAAGGGATACGGCAGTGCGGCGCTGAAGGAAATCATAGATTATTTCAGGAGAAACGGGGCTGACCAGATTACTTTGTCCACCAAGGAAAGCAATGAGAAGGCGCTTGGCCTGTACCACAAATTTGGATTTCGCGAAAACGGTGAGATGAACGACGAGGAGATTGTCTTAAAACTCCGTTTGACAGAGTGAAAATTTCAGAAAGGTGTGAAAAAGATGAGGAGTGACGCAGTAAAGACGGGCACCGCACAGGCGCCCCACAGAAGCTTGTTCAATGCGCTGGGGTATACGGAGGAGGAGAGGAGACGTCCGCTGATCGGAATCGTCTGTTCCTACAATGAAATCGTGCCCGGCCATATGAACCTTGACAAGATTGCGGAGGCCGTGAAGATGGGCGTGGCCATGGCGGGCGGCACTCCCATCATGTTCCCTGCCATCGCGGTGTGCGACGGCATTGCCATGGGGCATGTGGGCATGAAATATTCCCTGGTGACCAGGGATCTGATAGCGGACAGCACGGAGTGCATGACATTGGCTCACGGCTTCGACGGGCTGGTGTGCATCCCCAACTGCGACAAGAACGTGCCGGGGCTGCTGATGGCGGCGGCCAGGGTGAACATCCCCACCATTTTCGTGTCGGGAGGCCCTATGATGGCGGGCCGTATCCACGGACAGAAGAAGAGCCTGTCCTCCATGTTCGAGGCCGTGGGCAGCGTGGCGGCAGGTACCATGTCCATGGAGGAGCTGTGCGAATATGAGGAGAAGGTATGCCCTACCTGCGGCTCCTGCTCCGGCATGTACACTGCCAATTCCATGAACTGCCTGACGGAGGCCATCGGCATGGGACTTCGGGGCAATGGCACGATACCGGCGGTGTACTCCGAGCGCATCCGGCTGGCCAAGCACGCGGGCATGAAGATCATGGAGCTGGTGGAAAAGGATATCAAGCCCCGTGACATCATGACCGAGAAAGCGTTTATGAATGCCCTCACCGTGGACATGGCTCTGGGCTGCTCCACCAATTCCATGCTCCATCTCCCCGCCATCGCCAGGGAAGCCGGTGTGGATCTGAATCTGGACATCGCCAACGAATTGTCCGCAAAGACGCCGAATCTGTGCCACCTGGCTCCGGCAGGCCCCACCTATATGGAAGACCTGAACGAGGCGGGCGGCGTATATGCGGTGATGAACGAACTGACGAAGAAGAATCTGCTGAATCTTGACTGCATGACCGTGAACGGCACTCCCATCGGAGAGAACATCAAAGACTGCAGGAACCTGAATCCCGAGGTCATCCGCCCGGTGGAGAATCCCTATTCCGAGACCGGCGGCATAGCCATCCTGAAGGGCAATCTGGCCCCGGACAGCGGCGTGGTGAAGCGCTCCGCGGTGGTGCCCGAGATGCTGGTGCACCAGGGCCCTGCCAGAGTCTTCGACTGTGAGGAGGATGCCATCGATGCCATCAAAGGCGGCAAAATCGTGGCGGGGGACGTGGTGGTCATCCGCTATGAAGGCCCCAAGGGAGGCCCCGGCATGCGGGAGATGCTCAATCCCACCTCCGCCATCGCGGGCATGGGATTAGGCTCCAGCGTGGCCCTGATCACGGACGGACGGTTCTCCGGCGCGTCCAGAGGCGCATCCATCGGGCATGTCTCCCCGGAAGCGGCAGTGGGCGGCCCTATCGCTCTTGTGGAAGAGGGAGATATCATCAGCATCAATATTCCGGAGAACAGGCTGGATGTCCTGGTTTCCGATGAAAAAATGGCGCAAAGGCGTGCAAACTGGCAGCCCAGGGAGCCCAAAGTCACCACAGGGTATCTCACCAGGTATCGGGAGATGGTCACCAGCGGCAACCGGGGCGCGGTGCTGGAGATTGCGGAGAGGTGAAAGGGTTGGAGCGGCAGTACACAAGGGTTGACACGGTAAGGCAGTATGTGGACGGCATGTTGAACAATCTCACTGACCCGGACGAACGGCGGGCAGGGTATGTCCATCTGTATGGCGTGGGGCAGGCGGGAGCGCTGATTGCGCTGCGCCGGGGACATGACCGGGAATGTGCGGAATTGGCGCAGATTGCGGGAATGCTCCATGATTTTGCGGCGTACAGGGATGGTATACGGGAGAATCATGCCGAAAGCAGCAGTGTGGAGGCGGAGAAGATCCTCAGGGATGCGGGCTGTTTTACGGCGGAGGAGATAGCCCTCGTGTGCCATGCAATCGGGAAGCACAGCGACAAGGAGCGGACGGACGCCGCATTCGACGAAATACTGAAGGATGCCGACGTAATGCAGCACTGGCTGCGCAATCCCATGGAGGAGTATTATTTCCGCATGGACAGGACCCGGCGGATAGCCCGGGAGTTCGGGCTTGTGCGGGAATGAAGGGAACGCGTTTCGGTGAGAGGCAGGGAAAACGTTGGCGGGTGATTTCCCGAATGCGAGGGAGAATGCGGATCGGCATAGAACGGAGGATTATATCATGCAGTTGAATGGATCGGAAATCGTTGTGGAATGTCTGAAAGAGCAGGGCGTGGACACTGTCTTCGGCTACCCCGGAGGCACCATCCTGAACATATATGACACCCTTTACAAGCACAGCGATGAAATCAGGCATATATTGACGTCCCACGAGCAGGGAGCGGCCCACGCGGCGGACGGATACGCCAGGGCCACGGGCAAGGTGGGCGTGTGCCTGGCCACCAGCGGCCCGGGAGCCACGAACCTGGTGACGGGCATCGCCACGGCCTACATGGATTCCGTGCCCGTGGTGGCCATCACGGCCAATGTGACCCTTCCCATGCTGGGGAAGGACAGCTTCCAGGAGGTGGACATAGCAGGTGTCACCATGCCCATCACGAAGCATGGCTATATCGTGAAGAATGTGGAGGAGCTTGCGGACACCATCAGACGGGCGTTCACCATCGCCAGGAGCGGCCGCCCTGGCCCCGTGCTGGTGGACATCACCAAGGACGTGACCGCGGCTGTCTGTGAGTATGTCCCGAAGCCTGTGGAAGTGGAGCCCAGAACATACCGCTGCACCGAGGAGGAGATCGACCAGGTGGCGGAATACATCCGGGCCGCGAAAAAGCCTTATATCTATCTGGGCGGCGGCGCCGTGGCTTCGGATGCCTGCGAGGAGGTGGCGGCTTTTGCGGAGCTGATTGACGCCCCCGTATGCGATACCCTGATGGGAAAAGGCGCTTTCGACGGCAGGAGCGAGAGATACACCGGCATGATCGGCATGCACGGCACCAAGACGTCCAACCTGGGCGTCAGCCAGTGCGACCTGCTGATTGCCCTGGGGGCCAGGTTCTCCGACCGCGTCATCGGCAATCCGAAGAAATTCGCGGAGAATGCCAGAATCATACATATGGACATCGATGCGGCGGAGATCAACAAGAACATCCGCGCGGACGCCAGCCTGGTGGGCGATTTGAAGCTGGTGCTCCAGGAGCTGAACAGGCGTCTGGAGAAGCAGGAGCACAGCGACTGGATGAAGACCATCGCTGATTTGAAAACGAAATATCCCTTAAAATATGACGATTCCCAGTTATCCTGCCCCTATGTGATAGAGGCCATCGACAGGGTCACCAAGGGGGAGGCCCTGATTACCACGGACGTAGGGCAGCATCAGATGTGGGCGGCGCAGTATTACCGCTATACGAAGCCCCGCACCTTCCTTTCTTCCGGCGGCCTGGGCACCATGGGCTACGGCCTGGGGGCCTGCATCGGTGCGCAGCTTGGGCAGCCGGATAAGCTATGCATCAATATCGCGGGGGACGGATGCTTCCGCATGAACATGAACGAACTGGCCACGGCCAGCCGATATCATATTCCCATTATCCAGGTGGTCATCAACAACCATGTGCTGGGGATGGTGCGGCAGTGGCAGACCCTGTTCTACGGCAAGCGCTATTCCCAGACGGTCCTGAGCGACAAGGTGGACTTCTGCAAGGTGGCGGAGGGGCTGGGCTGCGAGGCCATCCGGGTGACCAGGAAGGAAGAGGTGGAGCCCGCCATAGAGAAAGCCATCGCACTGAAGGCTCCGGTGCTGATCGAGTGCATCATTCCGGAGGACGACAAGGTGTTCCCCATGGTTCCGGCGGGAGCGCCCATAGCGGAGGTATTCGACGGGGACGATCTGTAGGAGCGGTCCCATCCAGCCCTGCTTTCCGGCAGGGCTGTCTTTCCAGGGAGAGAGGAATATATTTTGGGAGGAGAACGGCCGGCAGGTTCCGGCTGCGCTTATGAAGAGGATTTTACGGTTTCTGACGATATTTCTGTTAAGCGGCATACTGTTGGGGCTGGGGGGACTGCTGGCCCTGACTCTGTATTACCGGAACAATTTTCCTGTGAATACATGGATCAACGGGGTGTACTGTACCGGAAAATCCATAGAACAGGTGAACGAGGAGCTGGTGGGCGCGCAGGAGGAATCGGAGGTATCTCTGATAACGATTGTGGATGCTGACGGCGCCGGTTGGGAAATCGATATGCGGGACGCTGACATCAGGCCGGATTACAGGGACGCGCTGAGGGCGTATCTGAAGCAGAACGCGTCCGTCTATTGGATGGACAATCTCCAGAAGCCCGTGTCCAGCGAGCTGGCGGCGGGAAAGTATGCCGTGGACAGGGAAAAGCTGCAGACCTGCCTGGAAGGGCTGCCGTTTATGGAGGAAGAGCGGAAACGGGCGGAGGGCGTCAGGGTACGGAAGTCGGAGGAGGGCTTCGTGCTCCAGGACGGGAACGCGGATCGGCTGAACCCGGAAAAGGCCTGCGCCTATGTGGAGGAGTGTCTGGCAAAAGGGCAGACGGCCATAGACCTGGCGGCGGGGGGATGCTATGAGGATCTGCCGGACAGCGCTTACGACAGGAGGCAGCGGGATATCTGGGAGCAGGTGTCGGCATACGCGGAGAGAGGGAGCAGGATCGTATATGACATGGGGGCGGAGCAGATTCCTCTGACACCAGCTGTCACATCGGGTTTCCTGAAAACGGAGAGGGACGGCTGTCCGGTCCTGGATGAAGAGGGCGGAGTCGTAATCGATGAAGCCATGCTTCAGGCCTGGGTGGAGGCCCTGGCGGCGGATTACGATACCTGCGGCAGTGAGAAGCAGTTCCAATCCACCAGGGGAGACCTGGTAACGGTAAACTATGTCACCTACGGGACGAAGCTGGACGTGGAGGCCGAGAAAGCATACCTTCTGGAGGCGCTGCAGAACCGGGCAGGCAATCAGGCGGCCGACCCGGGGGAGGATACCGGTACGCAGGGCGCGGCAGATTCTGATGTGCCGGACGGAACGGAAATGCATGTGCCCGCATATATTCAAAAGGGGTATGTGCGGGGGCTGGACGACATCGGTGATACCTATATCGAGATAGACATGACGGAACAGAAGATGTACTACTACGCGGCAGGGGAACTGGAGCTGGAGACGGATATCGTGACAGGCAATACGGGCAGGCGCATGGGCACGCCACAGGGAATCAATTATATCCATGGGAAACAGCGGAACCAGATCCTGCGGGGGGCCGACTATGAATCTTTCGTCAAATACTGGGTGCCCGTGGTCGGAAACATCGGGATCCATGACGCCAGCTGGAGGGGGAGCTTCGGGGGACAGATATATCAGACAGGCGGCTCCCATGGCTGCATCAATACGCCCACAGCCAATATGTCGCAGCTCTATGAGATGGTGGAGGTGGGGATGCCGGTGATCATGTTCTACTGATTTTCCCGGATTATACTGCAGACCGCCGGAATTTACAGTAGGAAAATGAGCAAAGGTATCTTGTCGGCGGTCCGTGGTCGGAAAATGGCGCAGATTTTATCGTCATACAGTATAAAGGGCGGAATAGCTTCCTGCAGCCTGAAATCGGAGCGTAAATTGTACCCTGAGATTTTAACGATGTACTTGACTAAAGCGCCGGGAGCGTTTATTCTATATCTATGTGACGATTCATGTGACAAGCCATGTGACGGATCAGGCCGGAATCCCCGGAATTGCTGAAAGACTACTTTCTAAAGCTTTCAGAGGAAGTGGAGGAGCTTTCCCAGGCCATGCGTAAAGGCGCGAAAGCGCCGAACAGCCGGGAGATTAAAGGAACGATAGAAAACAGTTATACTGCATAACGCTGAATGCTGCCTAATGTAATCATGCGAATGAACCAGTCAGCGTTATGCAGTCCGGTTTCACGGCAAGTGAAATCGTTAAGCGGTATATACTGCAGACCGCCAGGATTTACAGTGGTGTCTCCGGGAAAGTGCTTGGCTGGCAGTGTGCAGTCGGGTTGCCCTTCAAATTTAACCGGTGTGCAGTATAATTTCCAGTCCATAGAAAGAAGTGAGGAGGAGCCAAGATGAAGAGAGTCTACAATTTCTCCGCGGGGCCTGCGGTCCTGCCTGAGGAGGTGCTGCGGGAGGCAGCGGACGAGATGCTGGATTATGGGGGGACAGGTATGTCCGTCATGGAGATGAGCCACCGCTCCAAGGCCTATGATACCATTATCAAGGAGGCGGAGGCTGATCTGCGTGACCTGATGAAGATTCCCGATAATTACAGGGTACTGTTTCTGCAGGGAGGCGCCAGCCAGCAGTTTGCCATGATTCCCATGAATCTGATGAAGAACAGGGTGGCCGATTACATCGTCACCGGACAGTGGGCGAAGAAAGCTTACCAGGAGGCGCAGATTTACGGCAGAGCCAACAAGATCGCCTCCTCCGAGGACGGGACTTTTTCCTATATTCCGGACTGCTCCGATCTGCCGATCAGCGAGGACGCGGATTATGTCTATATCTGCGAGAACAATACCATCTATGGGACGAAGTTCAAAACCCTGCCTGATACCAAGGGAAAGCCGCTGGTGGCGGATGTGTCCAGCTGCTTCCTGTCGGAGCCGGTGGATGTGACGAAATATGGTGTGATTTATGGCGGTGTACAGAAGAACATCGGGCCTGCCGGGGTGGTCATCGTCATCATCCGGGAGGATCTGATTACCGAGGATGTGCTGCCCGGCACGCCTACCATGCTGCGGTACAAAATCCATGCGGACAATGATTCCCTGTACAATACGCCGCCCGCCTATGGCATCTATATCTGCGGCAAGGTGTTCAAGTGGCTGAAAAGACAGGGCGGCCTGGAGGCCATGAAGGAATACAATGAGAAAAAGGCGAAGATTCTCTATGATTTCCTGGACCAGAGCAAAATGTTCCGGGGGACGGTACGGAAGGAGGACCGCTCTCTGATGAACGTGCCTTTCGTCACCGGGGATGGAGATCTGGACGCGAAATTCGTGAAGGAGGCCAGGGAGGCGGGCTTCGAGAACCTGAAAGGGCATCGCTCCGTGGGCGGCATGCGGGCCAGCATCTACAATGCCATGCCCATGGAGGGAGTGGAGAAGCTGGTGGAATTCATGGGGAAATTCGAGGCGGAGAACGCATAAGGATAGAAGAAAATACATGAAACTTGAAGTAAAGTCGGATGGCGTCTGGTATCATGGATCCAATATGCTTTTTACGGAGTTGAGAACAGGCAGTACCATAACACAGTGGAAAGAACTTGCAGAGGCATTTTCACATCAGCCGAGTGTGCTATGCTATGACGACGATGGCGCAATCGAACATAACGGAAAAGAAAAAGGATATTTGTATCAAATTGATGAAGCGGTTGACACGCAGAACGACATATACCGGCATCCGGGAACGACAATGGACGAAAACGCAGAATTTCTGACCAAACGTCCCTTAAAGGTGAAAATGGTCCGTGAATGCTGAATGGCCGGAATGCGTTCGGATAGGAGAAGCTATGTACAAAATCAATTGCATGAATCCCATCGCACAGGTGGGTTTACAGAATTTCAGCAGTGAATATGAAATCACCGCGGACGTGGAGGCGGCGGAGGGCATTTTGGTGCGCAGCGCGTCCATGCATGAGATGGAACTGCCCAAGGGCCTTCTGGCCGTGGCCAGGGCCGGCGCCGGGGTCAATAACATTCCGCTGGAGAAATGCGCGGAGCACGGCGTGGTGGTGTTCAATACGCCGGGCGCCAATGCCAACGGCGTGAAGGAGCTGGTCATCGCCGGGATGCTGCTGGCGGCCCGGGACGTGGTGGGCGGCATTGAGTGGGTGAAAGCGGCGAAGGAGGATGCGGATATCGCGAAGTCCGCGGAGAAGGCCAAGAAGAATTTCGCGGGCACGGAAATCAGGGGGAAGAAGCTGGGGGTCATCGGCCTGGGCGCAATCGGCGTGAAGGTGGCCAATGCGGCGGTGGCGCTGGACATGGAGGTGTACGGG
>CAMQOJ010000002.1 GCA_947003375.1 uncultured Lachnospiraceae bacterium | reverse complement strand
CTCTTTTCTCCTTACCACAGACTTACATCCGCTACTTTTTTCGCGATTTTATTCACTGCCAGCAATAAAGTCAGGTTAATGATATTGTTGAACAGGCCGATTGCGGCGGAATAACTGAACTGCCCTCCCTGGATACCGATTTTATATGTATAGGTGGAAATGATTTCGGAGTAAGTCAGGTTCACATTGTTCTGTAGCAGGAAGGCTTTCTCGAAACCGACGCTCATGATTTCCCCGGTCCTCATAATCAGCATGATGACCATCGTAGGTATGATTGCCGGAAAGTCGATGTGGCAGAGCCTCTGGAACATGCTTGCGCCGTCTACCTTAGCCGCTTCATGCAGCTCCTGCCCTACTGAGGTCAGCACGGAAATATACATGATGGAACCCCAGCCCAGATTCTGCAGTACGCCGGACCACACATAAATATGGCGCCATTTTTTCGGGTCAGACATAAATCCCGCCGGTTCGAGCCCAAACAGCATCAAAAGCTGATTGATGATTCCGTCATTTGCGAGAAAAATCATGATCATGCCGCAGTATACCACCATGGAAATGAAGTGTGGCGCGTATGTGACCATCTGCGAGAACTTCTTAAATTTTCCATTGGTTACATAGTTCAAAATCAGTGCGAACAGAATCGGTAGCGGGAACCCGGCAATCAGCGAATATAAGCTGACTGCCAGTGTGTTCCACAATAGGGTTCCGAACTGATATGATTCGAAAAAGGTTTTGAAATGCTTCAATCCTACCCAGGCGCTTCCCCAGATTCCGTCTGCTGCCCTGAAATCCTTGAACGCTAGCTGAATGCCGTACATCGGCACATAGCTGAACAGAATGACATAAAGGAGCATGGGAAGCACAAACAGATAGCAGACCCAGTTTTTTTTCAACATGCTAAGGCTGTTCCATTTTTTTGTTTTTCCCGTTGTCCGGGCAATCCTGTCTTTTTGTTTCTCCCTCATACGCTGTTCCATTCTAACGACTGAAGTAATCGTTTACATAATCCTGACAAAGCTGTTTATATTCGTCACATTTCAGGTCGCCCAGAGTCTTTAGATGCGCGTCCCACTTCCCTTCGTCAATGCCGTTGATGATGGAATCCGCCACAAACTTTTTCAGGTAGGTGTCGATATCCGTCCTTAAAATAACCCTTCTTTCCTCATTGGAAGGATCGGAAGACATACCGGAGGGAAGTCCGAAAACGGCCTTGGGAAGCATTTCGTCCAGTGCATCCTTGCGGTAATTGGGGACAGGAGTTGCCGGATCGTTTACCATAACGGTTTCATAGCTCTGTCTCCAGAGAGAAGGGGTCGATCCGGAAAAGCTCTCCGCATTCCTGTACTCACCGGCGTTGGTGTAGCCGCCTGCCGCCGTCAGGTCCTCACCGGACATCAAGATCCACTGATATGTGCCATCCTCCAGCTTTTTCCATCTCACATCCTCCGCGCCGCGTCCCCAGAGCAGGGCTTCCTCCACAGAGGAGTTGATGTAATCATACCACCTTACCAGCGCCTCCGGATTCTCACATGCAGTCGTGATTACGAAATTATCGCCGGGATACGCATTGTTCTGGCAGGTCATCTGTGTGCCGTCCGGACCCTTTAACAGCGGAAGAGGCACATATCTGTCTGCATCGGAGGAGCCGTCGCCGTTATCCACGCCGCAGTTTCCGCCGGAATAATTGATATGCATACCAATCACGTCCCCGGTGGAGCCCTTCGCATCGTACTGCTCCTGGCTCATCGTGAATACATCCTTATCGATCAGCCCTTCATTATACAGGTCATTTAGGTATACCAGGCATTCATAGTACCCTTTCTCTTCCGGGCTGAACACTACCGTATTGTCATCCTTTAAGAAGACATGGCCGGAATTCTCTACCACGCCCCAGGGACCAAAGAAATCCTCGATTGCGTTTCCCCATCCCCACACGTTCATAAAGGTAAACGGAATCTCATCCTTCTGGCCGTTCCCATTGGGATCCTGGTCGCGGAAGGCGATTAATACCTCCTTCAGCTCTTCCGGAGTCTGAGGCATTTCCAGATTCAGCTTCTTTAACCAGTCTCTGTTGATCCAGCACAGAGAATCAATCGAATTGGAATAAGACTCATCGCCGATAGGCATGCAGCGAATCTTCCCATCGGGTGCAATCAGGCTGTTCGGATAATCGTCCCTGGTATCAAAAAACGTTTTGACATTGGGAGCGTAGGTCTCCATATAGTCATCCCACGCGAGCAGCTGCTCATAATATTTGGACACGTCTACGCCGCCGCATATGGCATCCGGCAGACTGTCTGTGCTGAATAAGATGTTGATCTTCTCTGACCATCCGGACTTGGGAATCTCGACCCATTCGATATGGATGCCGGTTTCTTCCTCCGTCCTCTTTACGCACTCCCGCTCCGCGGCCGCCTTCAATTCGCTGGTCTGCGGCACTGCGATGGTAAAGGTAACCGGCTCGTTCACGATTGGCAGCCCCTCAGCGTTTACCATGCCATCGGATCCTTCCTGCGTATCCTCCTCTGCAGCGCTTTCCTGTGTGCTGGCATCTTCCTTATCTGTGCCTTCGCTGGCGCTGCCGGCATCGCTGGCGTTTTCTGCGCTGCTGGTGCCGCTGTCGGCGTTGCTTCCGCAGCCGGTCAGAGAACCGGCCAGCATTACTGCCGATAACAATAGCGCCACGGCTTTTGCGATATCTTTTCTTTTCATATGACATCCTCCTGTTTGTGATATTTTGCCCCTCCCGCTCCTCTGGGACGGAGCTTTGTGGGATGAATACAGAATATCCCTCAATCTCTCTATTGTCTATCGTCCTTTGTTGAATATTTTATGCAATTTATCGGTTTTATCACGTTTTTCGGATGTGCAATTCAACAAATAGAGCCCGTTCGCACACGGATTTTTCATAAAATTCAACAGCGTAAGACAAAATTCAACAAGAATACCCCATTCCCTTTTAAAAAAGCATGCAAAAATCCCTCCGGCAAATGCAGCTGTTCCATTTTTTGTCGGAGGGATTTTCTACATATTCTCTCGGTATTCTTTTGGCGTCATGCCTTCATATTTTTTGAACATAATGGCAAATCCGGTACTGCTTCCATACTGGAGGAGGTCGGCGATTTCACCGACCCTCATGTCGGTTTCCCTTAAGAGCTGTTTGGCCTTATCCAGCTTGATCCGATCCACATAAGACGAAATGCTCTCCCCCATATTCTTTTTGAAAAAGTGGCTCAGGTTCGATACGGAGGTATCGAAGCAGGAAGCCATGTACTTCACGGAGAAGCCCGAATCCAGATAATGCTCATGAAGATAGGCCAGAATGTCGGTAATGCTTCGTTTTCTGTAGCTGGCTGCCACAACCGGAGCGCTCTGTGCTGTTTCCTCTGTTCTGTATTCCTCCATGGCGCAGTCGAATGCCCTGAGGATATCCTTTCCGGAAAACCTTCTTCCTTTCAGCAGCAGATAGAACTTTCGGAAATCCACCCCCAGCAGGTTCATCGTCTCAATGCTTACCAAAACCGCGGTAACCTCATCTGTCTCTGCGATTATCCCCCGCAGCTCCCGCAGGAGAATCTCCATTCTGGAATCCTCTCCCAGCATAATCGCTTCCTTCAGCGATTCCATTTCCATCCGGGGATAATCGTCTTTGCTGTACATCCGATTCACCCTGTGGATCGTCTCTTCATAGGATTCCCTGATCCTGCCCGCATCGGAAACGATTTCCCCTCTTTCGAATACGGCTCCTGCTGCCGTATATTCTTCCAGCTTCTGCTCGATTTCCTCCGGCTCTTCACAGCTTAACACCAGCCAGCTGTAGACATCGCCGAACAGATTGATCTTATACGCGCTGGAATACGGATCCTCCCGCTTCATCCCGACGAAATAGTCTTTCAACCGTTCATTCTCCTCCGATTTTGAAAACAGGATGATATACTGGCTTTTCCGGTCGATATGCACGCCGCTTTCCAGACATTTCTGCCAGAGGTCATCTCCTTTTTTCAGATCCAGCGTCAAAAGCTCATACAGGCAGGTTTCCGCCTGCAGCGCATTCCGCTGATTCTCCAGCGCCGCAGTATGATCCACCAGTCCATGAAAAAACACATACCTGCGTCTGGAATAAATAAGGGCGAGCAAAAGCCCGACAACCAGGGAAACCAGAATCCACAGCACATAGCTCTTCAGATATCGCATGCCGTCTCTCGTGATCTCCGCTTTGGGGATATAATTCCAGACCGTGAAGCCGCTTGTCATCTCCTGGCTGTAGATTTCAAAATCATCCTCCACGCCCTCTTCCAGAGATATCCCCTCCATGCTTTGATAAATCACATCGTCCTGCCATGTGATTGCCGTGATTCCCCCTGTTCCCCTGGGAGTGAACTGCTCCATCAGCTTATCCCTGGTAATCGTGACAAGAAGATACTGTCCGTCACTGTCTGGCCGGTCTATCTCCGTTTTGCTGCGCAGGGAAAAGACAAGAACCATTCCCTCCCTGCTTCCCGAATAAAAGCTGGCCTTTCCGGCGGCCATTCCTTCTTCCCACGCAGTATCCAGAAGCTTCTCGTCCATCCTGCACCGCCCGGAAAAGAAGAACTTTTCGTTGTAGGTTCCGTCGGAGCTGAAGATTCTGCGTTCCTCTCTGCTGCAGAAATATAATCGATCCACGAAAGGAAGCACGCTTTCCTTCTCTTTCAGATCCTGCATGATATCCAGATAACTGACCGGAAATCCTGGATTGTATGTAGGGCTGTAAAGCTTGCTGTAACGGCAGTCATTATAATGAAGGGAAAGGACTGACATTTCCTGCTCCCAGTATTTGCTCTGGCTCTCTGTCTTGAGCTTTGCTTCCGTCATCACCCGCTGCAGATTATGCTCCTTGACCACAAAATAGGTACTGAGCACGACAATCAGCATCGGAATGAGCAGAATGATATTGTAGTTTATGACAAATGAAAGATAATTTGTCTTTTTTTCGTTCCCCATGCCATTTTCCTTCATTTTTGCGATACACATAGTCCTTTATGGCGATTCCTCTATAAAGTGTTTCACAGTATCCGTATTTTGACGCATAAATGATGTGCTTTTGCTCCTGCCGTCTGGAAAGCCACATGGTACTGTTCAGGCATAGTCACCTGCACCTCATCTGCAACCCCATCATTCACATCTGTCTCAAAGCATTCATCCACTGTGGCTTTGCCGCTAAAGGAATGGTCCGGGATGATCACGGCACATTCTCCCTGATGCATCAGAAACAGGCTTCCGTCCTCCTGCACAGTGGGCCTGCTCAGCATATGCAAAAGCCACGAAATACGGCATTCCCGCTTTGACTGAATCTCATCATGAATGATTAGCTCCCTCTCTGTCAGCTCAAATGTCCTCTCATAGTGTTGCAGCATCGGATACGCCGCAGCCAAATCCACTGTCAGGCGGAAAAAGCATGCCCCGTCATGTTCCCACCGTACAAACCGCCCCGTTGCCCGATGGCTGTCCGCCTCCTGCCCGATTCCGTCTACCAAAATGCAATTATGCGCTTTCGTTGTTTTCGTCCAGTTCCGATGATGCTTTGTCCCCCAGCACCTCCCGAAATAGCCGGATGGTGAGATCAGCGTATGGTTATTCCGGATCAAAGCGAACGAGCCTTGATCTGCATGCTGATGGCTGACGCTGCCGAATTTGCTTGCCCGGACGAGCAGGCCTGTCCCGTGCGCCTGATTGGCGAGATTTGTCTGACAGCTTGCAAGACCGCTTTCCTCGAATACTGCCATGGGCGAGGCGCTTCCCGTCAGAAGATGCTCCGGTGCCTTCCCTGTGGGCAAAAACACATCCAGAAGATGCAGCTCGAACAGCTTCGGGGCAGCATGCTCTGCCGCCTTCTGCCGCGCTTCATCCGGCCCGAAGCGCTCACCGTAAAGCCGGAACGGATTCTGTGCAAAGAATCCTGGCCATTCCGAATCCTCGCTCCCACACCAGTAGCCATCCCCGAAGGGATGGTTTTCCCTCTCTTTTTCCGCAAAATGCAGGAAAAACTGGGAAAGTCTCTGATAAAAGGGGCGATCCAGAAAGCGAACATCCGCATACCGCTCCACCGCCATGAAAAACGGCAGATACCATCGAGTATAGCTGGATGCATAAAAAGGCCCCTCTGCCCAGCCGCCATCTGACGTCCCATAGAACGGAAAGATTCCGCCGTAAATTTCCAGTGCATCCGAGAGCCACAGAATCAGGGTCTCTTCCGATATATAGCTGCTTCCCTTTAAGACCATTGCGGCCTCTCCCAGATATGCCGGAAGCCGCCCCGCATGGGAATCGCCGGGGTTTTCCGTAAAATCCAGTGTATGCAGCCGTTCCCTGCACTGCTTTGCATATGCGATAATCGTTTTTTCTACAATATACTTCTGCTGTTGCGATAAAGAATCGTACAATAGGTCATACACGGCCGGCAGGCAACGGGCATTGCTCAGGCCGATTTCGTCATTCCACGGTGCATCCACTGCACATGGGCCATCGGGATTCCAGCTACAGATAGTCAGTAGAAGCTCCTTTGCCTTAAGGCCGGCGCTCCTGTCTTTCAGCAGTGCATGACCCAGCGCGCAGGCGACCAAATCCCTGTCGCAATATTCCCGGTACGCTCCAAAATATTCCCGGTATTCTACCTGATTCGGAAAGCTATAAAAAAGGGGCGGCTTTGGAAGCGGCCGGGAACATGCCACCTCGATGTTGCGCCGCAGCGTTTCCGTTTCTGGCTGCCTTTTTTTCAGGATTTCGGGAATGTCCTCCGCCAAAAACAGATGACGCGGCCGCACGTCCGGGATTGCCTCAAATACGTCTGGTGCTTGCGGCCGCAGAAAAACCACGGCATTTTCAGAAATGTAAAAATCCCACCAGCCCCGTTCCTGTTCCCCGCAAAAAAGATTCCAGCGATAGCTTCCTGCCGCCAGCTTTTCCTTTGGGATTACATAATTTTTTTCCGTTTCCTTTTCAAAAATGATTTGACCGGACACATCACAGACGACAACGCGATAACGCTTTTCCTTCCCGTCCCGCAGAAACGAAAAGACCGGAGGGGTCTCTTCTATCACCTCATTGCGGGCTGGTGACGGAAAAATCTGACTGCCGCAGGTTCGCTTCTGCTCCAACAGGCCTTTTGCCTTTTCTGAATCTGACATCATTCCTGCCCCTTCTGTTCCCAATGATATGCACCTGTTTCCGAATCGATCGTGCCAATCTGCCTTGCCGGAGTCCCTGCCATGATTGCATAGTCCGGCGTGCTCCTGGTCACGACGGAATTGGCGCAGACCAGATTGCACCTACCCAGCTTTACCCCTCCGGTTACGATTACGCCGGAGGCCAGCCAGCTTCCTGCGCCGATTCGGATGCTGTCATCTCCGTCTTCCTCTGTTCTGGCGCTGAACCATCCTGTCTTTGCATCAAACTTATGATTTCCTGCGGCCAGCGAACAATTTGGCCCAATCAGCGTATTCTCTCCAATCGTCACGTTTCCGCTTATATAAGTGTACAGACCAACGAATACATTTCTTCCGATTTTTTCTTTGTCATGAACACGGACGATTGCCCCGGGAGCTACCCGGATTTCCCTGCCGCCAAAGCCCAGTGCATCAGCCCTGCGCCGATTATCCGTTTCGTTATCGCTCTGATTTGCGTATGCTGTCAGCGCTGTGAACAGCTCATCGGACAAAATCACTTTTCCATACGCTCCCATCTGAACGAGCCCTGCCTCTTTTAATTTCGTCAGTTCCATTTACGATATTCCCTTCCTACTGTAAAAATGGCAGATTCTTTTATTCCCGCGAGCAATGAGCCAAGCAGCCGTGCTTGCACGGCCAGTTGGCGAATGCCGCTAGGGTCAAATACTGCTCTGCAGTGTTGCATGCTTGATACCCCGTTGCCTGCAACGGGATATTTGATTCAGGATGACTCAAACCACCCGCCTGCTATAGATAAATTATACATTATACTTACTAAAAACGCAATGCAGATGATATAGTGCTTCTGGCATTGCGTGTCAACAACTGAAAGGGGCTGTCGGGAAATGCTGCCAGCACACAATATATAGCTGTGAGCTTCAATGCATCACAGTATATATTGTGGGAATATGGCCATTTTCCAACAACCCCTATGAAAGTGCGGCGGTTAGGCAACCGTCCCTTGTCGATTGGCAGAGATATGTTTTCGCTGCCTGTGCTGCCCGCCTGCTATCACAGGCTCAGATATCCAGCTCCGGCGGCACGTCCAGTTCCTCGGGGGCATATTTCCCGTTCTTCTTCCGCTGGCGGACGCACTCCGTCAGCAGGTACTCTATCTGACCGTTGACCGAGCGGAAGTCGTCCTCCGCCCAGGCGGCGATGGCGTCATAGAGCTTGGGGGACAGCCGCAGGGGAACCTGCTTCTTGGCGTCTGCCATCAGTAAAGGCTCCCGGAATTCACGATGGGCTGGGCATCATGATTCCCGCACAGGACCACCAGCAGATTGGAGACCATCGCCGCCTTGCGCTCCTCATCCAGCTGTACCACATCCTTCTCGTTCAGCCGCTCCAAGGCCATCTCCACCATGCCCACGGCGCCGTCCACGATCATCTTCCGGGCGTCTATGATGGCGGAGGCCTGCTGGCGCTGCAGCATCACGGCCGCGATCTCCGGGGCGTAGGCCAGGTAGGTGATTCGGGCCTCCACCACCTCGATGCCGGCCTCCTTCACCCGGGCCTGGATCTCGTCCCGTATCCTGGCGGCCACCACATCGCTGGAGCCCCGCAGACTCCCTTCGTCCGCATGGCCGTCCCCGGTGGTGTCCACATTGGGGGCCACGTCATAAGGGTAGACCCGCACCACCTGGCGCAGGGCGCTGTCGCACTGGAGGGAGAGGAATTCCTTGTAGTTGTCCACGTTGAACACGGCCTTGGCCGTATCCACGATCCGCCAGGTCACCGCGATGCCGATTTCCACAGGATTCCCCAGGCAGTCGTTGATCTTCTGCCTGCTGTTGTTCAGGGTCATGATTTTCAGGGACAGCTTCTTGTTGCCGTAATCGGCGGCAAGGTTCATGCCCTGGACCCCGCTTGCTACGGCCAGCAGCCCGCTGCCGGGCTCCGACACGTCCCCGCTCTGGCTCAGCTTTGTCTTGGCCGCCGGGTTCACGCCTACGCAGAAGGGATTGACGTAGTAGAAGCCGTTCTCCTTCAGGGTGCCGATGTACTTGCCGAACAGGGTCAGCACCAGGGCCTCCTGGGGCTTCAGGACCTTAAGGCCCAGGAGAGGGATCCAGCCAAGGGAGAGCACTGCGATGCCGATGACGAGTCCTGTGACGCTGAAGGCCGAGGCCCCGTATCTGTCGATATCGATGCCGCCGATGACCACTGCGGCAATGGCCGCCGTATAGGCCAGGATTACTGTCAGCAGGACGGCCATACCGTTCTTTGCGCTTTTTAAGAGTTTCTCTTCCATAGAAATTTCCTCGCTTTCTTCGATTGTGTCTTTAGAGGTTTGCTTGATATTAAAATGATATCATATTGATTTTTGCTTTGCAAGGAATTTGCGTGAATTTTTGAAAAAAAGTTTGAAATAGTTTGATAAGAGCGGCATGAAGCTTGCGGGCCCTATGGAAAACATGGTACAATGGCATATAAAGAGAGGAGGAATCGGAATGGAAGTACTGAGGAAAGAAGCATTTTATACGATAGATGACATCTATGCTTTGCCGGACGGAGAGCGGGCAGAGCTGATTGACGGACAGATTTATTATATGGCTCCTCCGAGTCGGACGCATCAGGGGCTCAGCATGTTTTTGTCCAGCGCCATACTGGCGCATATCAGGGAAAAGGGAGGAGACTGCGAGGTCTATGCGGCGCCTTTCGCGGTATTCCTGAACGATGACGAAGTTAACTATGTGGAGCCGGATATCTCCGTCATATGCGACACTTCGAAACTGGACGAAAAGGGCTGCCATGGGGCTCCGGACTGGGTCATAGAAATCGTGTCTCCCAGCAGCAGATCCATGGACTACTTTACCAAGCTGTTCAAGTACCGCACGGCAGGCGTAAGGGAGTACTGGGTGGTGGATCCCCACAGGAAGACGGTGACCGTATACCAGTTCGAGCAGGATCAGATGAATGAGTACGCCTTTGGGGAGAGCGTCCCCGTGGGCATTTATGAGGGATTTTCCATTACGGTTTCGTAATCGGGGACTGCGTTCTTTGTAAAAGCGATTCCATCAAAGCTGCCAGGCAATGTTTCAGGGGCTAGCGGGAAATGATGCCATTTCCTGACAGCCCCATATTTTTACAAATCAGCCTCAGAAGGGAAGTGTCGGCAGATTCCGTGGACGCCCGGCGCGGCGGGTAGGGAGGAGCGTCTTCCCTACCCGACTTTCACGTCATTGGGGCTTTCCTTCCCTTCCGCATAATCCATGGCATTGCGCAGCGTGGTGGCGGCGATGGCCCCCAGGGCCTCCCTGGTGAAGAATCCCTGATGAGAGGTGATCATCACGTTGGGGAAGGACAATAGCCTTGCGGTGGTGGAGTGCTCCAGGATTTCGTCCGACCGGTCCTCGAACACATTGTTGGTCTCCTCCTCGTACACGTCCAGGCCCACCCCCGCGAACTTGTGCATGCGGATGCCCTCGATTAGGTCGTCGGTCTTCACCAGAGCGCCTCTTGAGGTGTTCACCAGAATCACCCCGTCCTTCATCTGCCGGATGGTGTCGATGTTGATCAGATGGTAGGTGGAGTCCATCAGGGGGCAGTGGAGGGAAATGACATCACTGTCGGAAAGGAGCCGCTCCAGGGACACATACTCCACGAAGTCCTTCAAAGACTCGTTCTGGTACACATCGAAGGCTATGACCTTCATGCCGAAGCCGCGGCAGATGCGGCACATGGCCGCGCCGATCTTCCCGGTGCCGATGATGCCCGCGGTCTTCTGATAGAAATTGAAGCCCATGAGGCCGCTCAGGCTGAAATCATTCTCCCGGACCTTGTTGTAGGCCTTGTAGAGGCGGCGGTTGCTGGCCAGCGCCAGGGCCATGGCGTGCTCCGCCACGGCTTCCGGGGAGTAGCCGGGCACGCGCATGACCCGGATGCCGTATTTTCCGGCGGTGTCTAAGTCTACATTGTTGAATCCGGCGCAGCGCATCAGCAGCAGGGTGATGCCCTTCTCGTGTAGGATCTCCATGGTCCGGGTGCCGATGTCGGAGCTGACGAAGGCGCAGACGGCATCGAAGCCCTCCGCTAGGGCCGCGGTACGGGGATCCAGGTCGGATTTTGTGTACTCGATGGTGATGTCTTGGTAGTCCTTCAGGGTGTCCTGGAAGGATTCCTTGTCATAGCTTTTGGTGTCGTAGAACAGGATTTTCATAATGGTCTCCTCTCTTTTTCGGATATATCTGTCAATTCCAGTATGTGCTGGAGCTGCTGACGGTTTTCGTCTCCCCATCCTCCGTTGTGGAATAGATTTCGGTAGTCCCCCACCATTGGGCGCTGTTGTCGTCCTCTCTGACGTCATAGGAATAGAACGCTTTCACGTCCAGCCTGGGCCAGCTTTTCACAAGGGCTTCGAAGACCCTGGTGATTTTCGCTTCGTCCGTGTCCAGCGAGGTGGTGAGCATAGAGCCCGAGTGCTTCCAGGAAAGCGCTGCATCCGGAAACTCCCGGGAGAAATAAGCTTTCACCGCTTCGTAGATTGCGGAAGCGTCTTTTTCGTGGGTACAGATTAAGATATCCATGGGTCCTCCTTCTCGCTAAGCAAACGCCCTTCTGAGTCAACATTACGCCATTCGGCATTACCTGCCAAGAGTATGGTCACATTATACCATGTGCACAGCATCGCACATGGTAGTGATGCCATTCGGCATTATCTGCCGAGAGTATGGTCACATTATACCATATTTTACGCAGAATGATACATTTTTATGGTTTATCCCTATCTCGGTATTGGGAAGGCGTCACGCCGGTTTCCTGTTTGAACTTCCGGCGAAAGCTGGACGGATTCACATATCCGACATAGATGCTGATAGCATCTATGGTCAAATCGGTGTGGAGGAGCATGTCGGCCGCCTTTTGAAAACGGAGATTCCAGAGATAATCTGAGAAATTCACGCCGAATTCTTTTTTGAACAGATAGCTCATATAAGCCAGGCTTACATGGAAATGTTCTGCCAGCACCGTGATTGTAAGATCCTCGGAAGAAAAATGCTGTTCCAGATATTCCTGTATCTGGTAGTTGCGGATCATCTGCTGCTCTGACTGGAACAGTTCCAGGAGCTTCAAAAGATTATCCGTGATTTCCGATTCCTTTTCCTGCCAGTTAAAGGTTCGGCAGAAATAGAGGGTCTCCAGATACAAATCCTTGTAATGGGCAAATTTGATGTCGCGCTGATTCATGGAGTCGATCAAGACCATCAAAATATCGATTAACAGGCAGCGTATGACGAAATTCGGATAATTGGAATTAGGAGACGATAGATGGTCAATCTGCTGCAGCAGACGCGCCAACAATTCCTGCGCTTCCGAAAAGTCCAGTCGATTCAGATTCTCACTGAATCTATTCAATAGCTTGTATGGATAAACGGAATCGTCCACATTGGAACGCAGGGCCTCGGAATAGGCGGCTACAGGTGAATCGGGCCAGAGCTGGCTTGCCAGCAGAGTGTCCTCATATAAGGGCGGGATATCGGTCAGGGAGGAGACGCTGCTGCTGATTGCGCAATAGCAGCCATATTTCCGGTACAGATCCTCCATCAGCGAATAAATAATGTCATCCTTTTCAAAATCCAGACCAATGTAGTTTATGACGTATACTTTGTAGTCCTTTCCGGATTCCAGCATGAAAGAGACGCTTCCCTCCGGCAGCATGGATTTCCAGAAGAGCTGTATTTTTTCATCAGGAATGGACGACGCTTTAGAATGGATACGTATCATATAAATGTGGTTGCTACAGTCAGTGCGGAAAATCTGGTCGATATCCTTTATGTTGCTGAAGCTGAACTTTCGACTGTCGTCGATGCCGGAATTCAGCAGGGAATTGAGAATCGACAGATGATATTTATCTATTTTCTTCTGCAGCTGTTCCCTCTCCGTAGTATTAGTCGAAAAGACATTGTTCAGCTGTTCGATAAAACCCTGTGAAGATGAGAATTCGGATTTTGGAACCACTTTCTGAACGAAGTTCGCAAGAGGGAAGTAAGTCAGTTTCATGCTGAAAAATATTAGTATGAATCCAACGAGGCCAATCAGGGGCAACAGGTAATAGACAGTGCGGAAAGCCGCATGCGCCTGATTCGAGAAGGCATGGGTGGAATAGAGCGCGATGAGTGAGAAGTTTTCATAAATGTTGGAATGGATGTACAGGGAATATTCCCTGCCACTGGGGTAAATACCTGTTTCTGCCGGAAAATCCGAGGAGACGGACATGAGTTCCTCTGTATTGATTCCGTACAGAAGAGAATAGTCAGAGTTGGCGAAAGCAAACGCATTCATGCCGTCAATCTGATTGTTCTCGAGGATTTTGGCCAATTCCGCAAGTTCGATTAGGTATATGAGGGAATAGCTTGTTCCGGTATCTTTGGGCAGATAGAGCAGGTAGAGGGGATTGTCCTCTGAAAGTAAGAACAATGTATTCTTTTCAATCAATGCATGATTCTTCATCGAAAAGGCTTCGCAATTTCCTCTGTAATCACGGATATAGCAGACATCATCCTTGCAGTGGACGACATAATTGGAGGACAGCGTGTCATTGTTGGTTCTGTTCAGATATATAATGGAACCTATGAAATCATTGCTGATATCATATCTGCGCAGCTGCTGATATAATGCATAGCGGTTGGCGGAAGTGGGATCATTGCGATAATCGGACAGAGCCATATCCTGCCTTAGCTGCGCATGGATTTGGAGGATTGATTCCAGGTTGCCAAAAAACTGGTCTTGGGCTACCGTAAGCCGATTGTCCACATTAGCGCTCAACTGATTAGAATAGATTTTGGTCAGCTGTGTCTGTATGATTATGGTAAAGCCAGTCAGGGAAAGGAGCAGGATGATTAGGTATGAGATAAAGTAGCGGATAAAGGTAGTGTGTCTGTTCATGATAACCTCATTTCTGATTCATGCGAAAAACGACAGGTGCGCTCTTTTTAGAATGTGTTCCCTGATTTCTATTATTCGGATTCTATAATAGAATTTTGATAATAGAATCATCTCTTCGATTCCAGTATATGATTTCGGCATTTGTTTGGCAAGGCGCATTCAGGATACACTTTTTGTGATAAGCCATAGTAAAAAATGTGAGAAAAATGCTGGAAAGGCACAAAATATGCGATTTGGGAAGTGCTTAGACAGGAATCGTAAAAACTGTGCGTTGAGGGTATGGTAAAGGAACGGGTATGATTTTAGTGTATCTTACAGATGCGTCTAGGCGCTACAAAGCACAAGGAGGAAACTATATGAAGGCAAAGAAAATATCGGCATTGCTACTGGCAGGAGCCATGAGCCTATCTTTACTACAGGGCTGTGGACAGAGCGCCGGGCAAGAGGCAGGACAGGAGACGGAGAGCGGCACAGATGAAAGCAGCGTCGAAGCAACGGCAGAGGACGGCAGTGACGAGGCTGAGGCAAGCGAATCATCGGATTCCCAACCAGAGGACACAAAGGAATCCGGTGGAATCACGTTTCCACTGGAGGAGCCGGTCACTCTGACCATGTTCAATACCGTCGGGGATGCAAGCGAATATACATTGGAAGACAGCATTTTCATGCAGAAGATGGAGGAGCGCACCAATGTTCACTGGGAGTTCATCGATGTTCCGGTCTCAGAACTGACGGAGAAGAAAGGGGTCATCCTGAATTCCGGCGATTATCCGGATGTATTCATGAAAGCTGCCTTAGGAGCTGCGGATTACGATTCCGGCTGCTTTATCGATTTGACGGATTTGATTAAGGAATATGCGCCTAACCTGTCCGCGCTGCTTGACAAAAACAATGCCTGGGATGTCTATAAGTATTCGGATGGGAATCTTTATGCCACGCAGCTTTTTCAGACACCTGGCCGACAGGCTTCCTATATGCTGATTAATACGGTATGGCTTGAAAACCTTGGCCTGGAGAAGCCTGCCACTGTGGAAGAATGGTACAATGTGCTGAAGGCGTTTAAAGAACAGGACGCTGACGGCGATGGAGATCCGAACAACGAGATTCCCTTTATGCTGGCAGGCAGTGATGAATATTCCGCTTCCTGTATTCCCAACTATTTCGGAATCAACTTTAATGGTTGCTGGGGAGACTATGCAGTATCTGACGATAAGGAAAAGGTATTTTTCTGGCCAGCTTCAGAGGAGTGGAAAGAGGTACTGACTTATTTGCGCGCTATGTATGATGAGGGCATCCTTTATAACGACTGTTTTAACACGAGCAACGAACAGATGGAGGCCCTTGGCCAGTCGGGACATGCCTACGGCTGCTTTTTCCTCCGCAATACAGGTACTATTGAAAATGTGGTCGGTATGGACAAGGCGAAGGAATATGATGTGCTGCTTCCCTTTGACGGGTATCCTGTAGCCGGAAATGATGGTATGGCCGGAAATACTTTTGCTATTACAGATGCGTGTGAATATCCGGAAATCGTAATGGCATGGGTTGATTATCTATATACGGAGGAAGGATCCATATTAGCCAGGCTGGGCATAGAAGGCGAAACCTATAAGGTGGATGAAGACGGCATGTGGTCATGGATTACGGACGGAAAGTACGGGGCAGATGTAAGCACTGCCATAACCGTCAGACAGGACTCTCATGGAAATGCTCCTGGGATAGTGACCGATTTCGAAACCTATAGTAAGTATGTGGATTCAGAAGATTATAGTGCTTCTTTGAAATTTGAATATGACAAGTATATTTTCGAAAACGATATGCTGCTTCCGCAGTTCCCGCGATATGTGATGACGGCAGAGGAAGCTGAAACACAGACTTTGGTCAGAGCCGATATCGTTCCTTACTGGAGACAGTATCTGGCGCAGGTGGTCACAGGGCAGCTTGACCTGGAAGAGAGCTGGAGGGACTATAGGCAGAAGATGAACGATATGGGGCTTGATAGGCTGGAAGAGGCAATGAATGCAGCCTATGGCCGGTATAAGCAGCAGTAAAAAGGAAACAGCTGATTGAGCAAAACTGAAAGGGCTGCCGCATTGAGGATATCACGAGTTTTCAGGCTTTGTGCGGTAGCTCTGCATGGAGGGGATTTGATTGAAAAAAAGAATCTGGAAGGATCTACGCAAAAACTGGCTGTTATGGGTCATGTTTCTGCCTGTTTTTCTCTACTATATTATTTTTTCATACACTCCTATGTATGGCATCCTGCTGGCTTTCAAGGACTATAAGACGAAAAAGGGAATTTGGGGAAGCGGATGGGTAGGGCTTAAACACTTTGAGAGGCTCTTCAGCGCCTATAACTTTGAACTGATTTTGGGAAATACCATTGGAATCAGTCTCTATTCCCTGTGCGTGTCCTTTCCACTGGCAATCCTGTTCGCATTGATGCTGAATTATCTGCGATTGTCCAAGCTCAAGAAGACGGTGCAGATGGTATCCTATGCCCCGCATTTTATCTCCAATGTAGTGGTCTGCGGCATGCTGAGCATTTTCCTGGATCCTAATAACGGCATAGTGAATGGATTCCTGAACAGCATGGGGATTGCGTCCGTGGCCTTTCTGTCACAGCCGGGCATGTTCAAGACGATTTATGTTCTATCTGGTGTCTGGCAGGGACTGGGCTGGAGCGCCATTATCTACATCTCCGCGCTGGCCGGTGTGGATTATCAGCTGCATGAGGCAGCGATTATTGATGGAGCCACAAAACTCCAGCGCATCCAGCATGTGGACATACCGGCGATTTCACCGACGATTACCATGCTGCTGATTTTGAATCTTGGGAGCCTGATGGGGGTAGGGTTCGAAAAGGTATATTTATTACAGAACGACCTGAATTTTAACGCCTCCGATATCATTGCCACCTATACATATCGCGTGGGCATGGTAAACCAGGACTACGGATATTCCACAGCGGTAGGGCTGTTCAATACGGTAATCAATCTGGTTCTTTTGATAACTGCCAACACGACAGCCAGAAAGGTAAACGGGGAAGGGTTATGGTAAAGAAAAACAAAAAGAAAGGTTTCTTGTCCGATAAGGTATTCGATATTGCCAATGTCTGTATCATGATTATCCTTTTCTTCGTATTCACCTATCCTCTGTACTATGTGCTGATATCATCTTTCAGCAGTCCGGCGGCGGTGTGGTCGGGTAATGTGACGCTTTGGCCGAAAGACTTTACCTTGATTGGATATAAAGAGCTTTTAGGATTTGGCAGGATGTGGATAGGATATAGGAACACGATTTTTTATACCGTGGCAGGCACCATGCTCAATGTATTTATGACAGTGCTGTGCGCTTATCCTTTGTCTCAAAGAGACTGGCTCCCCAGAAACTTTTTCCTGAAAATGTGCCTGTTCACCATGTACTTTAATGGAGGATTAATTCCTACTTACCTGGTAGTGAAAAGCCTGGGGCTGACCAATACAGGACTGGCTATGATAATTCCAGGCGCGTTGTCGTTTTATAATGCCTTGATTGTCAGGAACTATTTTATGAATAGCATTCCAGCGGAACTGAATGAGGCGGCGAAACTGGACGGCGCTAATGCGGTGCAATATTTGGTACATGTGGTGTTGCCTCTGTCCAAGCCTGTCCTGGCGGTGGTCACGCTTTATTACGCGGTGAGTCACTGGAATGATTACTATAACGCGCTAGTCTATATTTTTGACCGGGATTTGCAGCCATTGCAGTCGGTGCTCAGGGAGGTCTTCGCATCTGTCAGCGTTAACACTACGGATCCCCAGGGAACTGCGGAAATCAATGTGGAAGCGCTGTATCAAAAAGCACAGTTGGCACAGAACCTGAAATTTACGTCCATCATTGTATCGATGGTTCCCATGCTTGCAATCTACCCGTTCATTCAGAAGTATTTTGTGAAAGGCGCTATGATAGGAGCGGTCAAAGGTTGAGAGCCCTGTTGAGGAGCGAAGTTTGGAAGTAAACTTCCAAATTCTGATTGGTATGCGCGCCAGAGCGCGCTAGGGGTATAAAAATGGAACAGTATTTAAGGGAAGTTCTGACAGGAAATTTTCCCAATTATATTTATCCGTTCCTATGGCTGAGCGGAGAGGAGAAAGGGTGCCTTATTAACGAGGTGCGCAGGATTCATGAATCGGGTATCGGCGGACTGTGTATTGAATCCAGGACGCATGAAGGATTCTGCAGGCAGGGATGGTGGGAAGATGTATCTATAGTCCTGGAGGAATGCAGGAAATGGGGAATGGATACATGGATTCTGGATGACAAACGTTTTCCCTCCGGATATGCAGATGGAATTATTGAAAGAAAGTATCCAGAGCTGAAAAAGTGGGAAATCACGGAACGGCATATGGATGTATCTGGTCCGGTCAGGGAGGGCGCAGCAGCAGTGGAGGGCTGGAAGGCCGCCCCGGAGGATGAAGTGCTGGCAGTTTTGGCCTGTGAAAGGGTAAAGGGCAGCGAAGTCTTTACTGGAAAGGTGATGGATCTGACGGCTGATGTACAGGGAGGGATGGTCTATTTTGAGTTGCCGGAAGGGTGTTACCGAATCGTGTTTTTAATGAAGACCAGAAGCGGAATGAGCGGACGGGAGCTGGTCTCCTGCGATAAGCTGAATCCTTTGGCCACGCAAGCCTATATAGAAGCAGTGTACGAACCGCATTTCCAGCATTTAAAAAAGTATTTTGGCACCACGCTGAAAGGGTTCTTCTCTGATGAACCTCGGTTCGGCAACAATATCGCGAACCAGTGGTGGACATCCATGGGGGAGCCGAAGGCTCATTATCCCTGGCATGACTGCGTAGCCAGACAATTGCGGGAGCGCTATGGGGAGGGGATGTACCGGCGGCTCCTGGGAATCTGGTTTGATTTTGCGGACGAAAGAGAGGCAGAGATACGGATTTCCTACATGGATATCATTACGAAGGAATACAGGGACAATTTCTGCAATCAGCTGGCTGCATGGTGTCATGGCCACGGTGTCATGTACCTGGGCCATGTCTTTGAGGACAATGGAATCCATTATAAGACGGGCGTGGGAGCGGGACATTATTTCAGGAGCACGGAAGGGCAGGACATGTCGGGAATCGATATAGTGATTCAACAGGTAGTCCCCGGGATGACGCAATACCGTACTGCTGCAGAGGTGGTATATGGTGATATCGATGCGGAATTCTATCATTATATACTGCCGAAGCTGGGAGCCTCCCATGCCCATATACAGCAGTCGAAGCAGGGAAGGGCATTGTGCGAGATTTTCGGTGCCTATGGGTGGCCGGAGGGTCTGAAAATGATGAAATGGCTCACGGATTTTGCGCTGGTCAGGGGAATCAATCATTTTGTCCCCCATGCCTTTTCTCTGAAGCCTGATAATCCGGATGCACCGCCCCATTTTTATGCTGCTGGAAAGAACCCTCAGTACAAGGATTTCAGGATTCTGATGCAGTATATGAACCGATTGTGCCATTTGCTCAACGGTGGAATCCATGTGGCCAGCGCACTGATTCTATATGGAGCGCAGGCGGACTGGACGGGCCGGGAATGCATGTCAATGGAGAAAGTGGCCAAAGCGCTTTATGACAATCAGCTCGACTACGACATTGTGCCCGAAGATTACCTGAAAAAGATACATGAGGAAGACGGCAAACTAAGGCTGAACGAGGAGAATTATGATTGCCTGATCGTACCCTACAGTAAATACCTGCCAGTCGCTGTTTTAAAAGAACTAAAGAGAATCAGCGATTGTGGAATGTCTGTTATTTTCGTGGAGCAGTATGTGGAGGCCGTGGCTGAAGGGGGAGAGATTGCCCGGTGGATTGAGGAAGGAGAGTACATGAAGAGGGTTCCTTTGGCAGACCTGCCATCTTATATGCGGAATCGGGGGATGGCGGATGTGTCCATGGAACATCCGGATATGTTGCTGCGGGTGTATCATTACCGAAGGGGCGGCAGCCATATCTACATGCTGAATAATGAGAATGCCCATCATATGGTGGAGTCCAGGATTAAAGTTTCCGCGTTTAAAGGCGGAGAGTATGCGGTTTACGATGGGCTGGAGAACCAGGCGGTGCTGGAAAACAGCACAGACGGCTCTGTCCTGGTCAGCCTGCATCCGTACCAATCCGTGATTTTGATATTTGGAGAAACAGAAGGGATTTCCAAGGCAAAATCCAGGCACATCGTGGATAGGCTGGAGCTGAAAATGCCTTTCAGCATCAGCCTAGCAGAAGAGAGGGAAGAGCTGACCTATAGCCCATATAGGGAAGAGAGTCCGTTGTTCAATATAACTGGCAGAGAAGGGGCTGCGGACTTTTCCGGCCATATGCGGTATCAGGCTCAGTTTTGGCTTGAAAAGGAAGGTAATTATATGTTGGATTTAGGATATGTGGGAGAGACAGCGAAAGTGTTGGTTAATGGGTGGAAGGTGGGGGTCAGAATCGCTCCACCTTACAGGTTCGATATTAGCAAGGCTGTGGAGAAAGGGCGGAATTTTCTGGAGATTGTCGTCACAAACCATTATGGCTATCGAAAGAAAGACCGTTTCGGGAAATATCTTATCTATGAGGCATCGGGATTGCTCGGCCCCATTGTGCTGGAAGAATATGAGGAAAAATGAGCATGTTGGGGAATCAAAGGAGGAAACATATGAGTCTAAAAGAAACGAAAGGGAAGACAACAGTAAGGCAGCAGGGGGATTTGCAGATAATCATGAGCAATTCCGCGAGCCGACATAATTATTTTGCATGGCCTTCGGTCATCCGTCTTCAAAACGGCAGGATTGCGGTAGCCGCGTCCGGCTATCGTCTTGCCCACGTATGCCCGTTTGGAAAGACAGTCATGTCGGTCAGCGAAGATGAGGGCGAGACCTATTCTGCGCCAGCCCCGATTATCGATACTGTTTTGGATGACCGGGACGCGGGGCTGTGCGTGTTCGGCGAGAAGGGGCTGATTGTCACTTCCTTTAATCTTACGACCGAATTTCAGCGTGCATATGTAGAAAAAGGATTAAACTTTGCTTATTGTCAGGGCTACCTTGATTCGATTACAGAGGAAGAGGAGTGCAGATATTGGGGGAACACGTTCCGGATAAGCAGTGACTGTGGTGTCACTTTCGGAGGGATTCATCGCTCGCCCGTTACATCTCCCCATGGCCCTGTGCAGTTGTCGGATGGCACGGTTCTCTGGGTAGGCAGAGCGGGAAATCAGACGGAGGACCGCATTGAAGCGCATAGCATGAATACAGAGGACGGGACGATGAGGTACCTGGGGCAGATAGAACCCGTATTCCGAAATGGGAAACAGGAAAAGCTTTTATCCTGCGAGCCCCATGCCATTGAACTCCCCAATGGGGAAATCCTCTGCCACATTCGAATCCAGCAGAGGAATGGCGAGTCTGAAGTCTTTACGACCTGCCAATCCAAATCTTCCGATGGGGGCAGGACCTGGTCGAAGCCGGTACAGATTCTGGGAGATCTGGAGGGCGCTCCGTCCCATCTGCTGCGGCATTCCTCAGGAATGCTGATAGCCACCTATGGCAGGAGGGAACCGCCCTTTGGCATAAGGGCAATGTTCAGCCGGGACAATGGCCAAACCTGGGATGCAGGACATGTCATCTATGAAAATACAATCAGCCGGGATTTGGGATATCCAGCCACTGTGGAGTTAAGGGACGGAAAACTTGCGACAGTATTCTATGCCCATATAAGAGAGGACGGCCCGGCAGTCATATGCCAGCAGAAATGGAGATTGGAGGAGAGTGAGCCATGAGGAGGTTTCAAGGTATCATGCCTGCGCTGGTAACGCCGCTGCGGGATGATGAGACACTGAACATATCGGTGCTTCGGCAATTGATTGACGGACTTCTGGCCCAGGGGGCGGACGGATTTTATATAGGAGGCGCCACCGGCGAGGGGATAGCACTGTCACGGGAGGTGAGGGAATGTCTGACGGAAGAGGCCATAGGCCATGTACGGGGCAGAAAGCCCTGCATCGTCCATATCGCCTCCACGGATTTCCGGGAGGCCGTGGAGCTGGCGAAGCACGCCGAAAGGGCTGGCGCCGCAGCGATTTCCGCCATACCGCCTTTATTTTACCATTATGACGAAGACGATGTGTATTGCTATTACAGGCAATTGGCTGCGGCGGTCTACATCCCTGTGATGATTTATTACAATCCTGCCGCGGGAGTCATTATGAATGCCAGCTTTGCGGCCCGTATGTTTGAAGTGGACAACATCACCGCCATTAAATGGACAAGCAGTGATTATGCCGGAATCATGCGACTGAAGGACTTGACCCACGGAGAGATGAACATCATGAATGGGCCAGATGACATGCTGTTCATGGGGCTGAATGCCGGCGCGGACGGAGGAATCGGGACTACATATAATATGATGCTGCCCAAGATAAGACGTATTTACGATAATTTCATGGCTGGAAACAGAGAGGCGGCGCTTCAGGCACAGACAGAGGTCATCCGGGTGATAGAGGCCTTTCAGAGGTATGAGTGCATACCAGGCATCAAGGGGATATTGGAATGTCAGGGATATGAAGTAGGGAATGCCGCCTTTCCCATGAAGAGGTACAGTGGGGAAGAGAAGAAAGCTATGTTTGAGGAACTGGTACTGGCGGGATTGGACTGAGAGGAGATATATGAAGGAGTATTTGACATCATACCATCATTTTCTACACGGAGCGGATTACAATCCTGAGCAATGGATCAGATATCCCGGTATGCTGGATGAAGATATACGATTCATGAAAGACGCGCATTGTAATGTGATGTCTGTGGGCATTTTTTCCTGGTTCATTCTGGAACCGGAGGAGGGGAAATATGATTTTGCTTTCATGGATCAAGTGGTGGACAAGCTTTCGGAACATGGAATCAAGATTATCCTGGCGACGCCTAGCGGTGCTCGTCCACGCTGGCTGGCAGAAAGATATCCGGAGGTGTTAAGGGTCAGCAGGGACTGCAGGAGAGAAAAATATGGGTTCCGGCAGAACCATTGTTACACCTCGCCCATATACAGGGAAAAGGTGGCAAATATTGACAGACGGATAGCAAAGCGATACCAGGGAAATCAAAATATAATCCTGTGGCATATTTCAAATGAATATGGAGGAGAATGCCACTGCGGGCTGTGCCAGCAGGCATTCAGGACATGGCTTCGGGACAAGTACGGGAATGACCTGGATAGGCTAAACGATGCATGGTGGACGGGCTTTTGGAGCCATATAGTGACGGACTGGCAACAGATTCATTCGCCTACCTCCATAGGGGAGCCAGATTATGTGCTGCCAGGGCTGTTTATGGACTGGAAGGAATTTATCACTTGGCAGACCACTTCCTTCATGAGGGAAGAGATTGCTGCGGTCAAGGCAGTCACGCCGGACATTCCGGTGACAACGAATTTTATGGGACCCTATCAACATCTGGATTATCATTTTATGAAGAGATATGTGGATGTCATCTCATGGGATTCCTATCCTTCCTGGCACAGTGAGAGAGGGGATATCGTGGAAGCGTATTCCATTGCGTTTGCCCACGATTTGCACCGTTGCTTCCATCACAGACCTTTTCTATTGATGGAAAGTACGCCAAGCAATACGAACTGGTTCGACATATGCAAGCTGAAAAGGCCTGGGATGCATAAGCTGTCGTCCATACAGGCCATAGCCCACGGAAGTGACAGCGTGCAGTATTTCCAATGGAGAAAAGGGCGGGGTGGATTGGAGAAGTTCCACGGGGCTGTCATAGACCACAGGGGCGAGGCGAAGGGGCGTGTGTTCCAAGACGTAAGGGAGGTGGGCCTTTTGCTGGAAAGCATCGATGAGATTGCGGGAAGCCGTACATCTGCCGAGGTTGCGGTGGTTTACGACTACAGAAACCGATGGGTTCTGGAGAATGCCTCGGGATTCCAGAACAGGGATAAAAAGTACAAGCGCACCTGTATCAATCATTACAAGGAGTTCTGGAAACGTGGGATGAATGTGGATGTCATAGGGCTGGACGACGATTTGGAGAGATACGGGATTGTGGTATTTCCCATGCTCTATTCCGTATCTAAGGAGAATATCAGAAGGATTGAGGAGTATGTGGCCGGTGGGGGAACAGCGATTGCAACGTATATCACGGGATATGTAAACGAAATGGATTTATGCTATCTTGGGGGTTTCCCGGGCGGGGAACTGAAGGAGGTCTTCGGACTGGCGGCAGAGGAGATTGACACGTTGTATGAAACAGACAGGAATACAGTCCGTTTCCAGAACAGGGTATATGGGGCAGTCGATTACTGTGAGCTGATTGTACCGACGACAGCAGAGGCAATCGCTTTTTATGAAGATGATTTCTATGCAGAAAAGGGAGCGGTCTTCAAAAACGAATATAAAAGGGGGACAGCCTACTATATAGGATTCCGGGACAGCGGGGAATTTCTTGCCGCTTTCTACGATACTGTCATAAGGCGGTCAGCTCTGAAGTATTATGATTTGCCTTATGGAGTCGCGCTCCATACCAGAGAGACCAAAGGGCGTGAATATTTCTTCCTTGAAAATTACAACAAGTTTGATGCTGTGGTAAAGATACCTGAGAATATCCGTAATCTGGAGACAGGAAAAGAGATGTATGATAGCATTGTCGTCAAGGGATATGATGCCGTCATCGGAGTCAGGTCCGTTGCTGGCGGATAGGGATATTTCCCATGTGGGAACGCATATACTCACCGGTACACCAATGGCCTGTTCTTGTTTTTGCGAGCTTTTTGTATGTTGACAGATTATCTTCTGCCAGATATAATGAGGTACGAAGATTTCCGGAGAATGATTTCGTCTGCGGGAGCGGGCAGTGGAAAGGAGAAAGAGATGGAGATACCGGAAGTATTGAAGGACAGAGCCAAAAGGCTGGAGGCCTATTACCAGGCCCACTACACTGCGCTGGCGCCGTTGGCCGCCCAGTGTTTCCTGAACACCATGGAGACTACAGTGAGGCAGTCGGAGGACGGGGGGTACTTCGTCATCACCGGGGACATCCCCGCCATGTGGCTGCGGGACTCCGCGGCTCAGGTGAGGCCCTATGTGAAGTATGCCGGAGAGGACGGCGAGCTTCAGGAGATTCTGGAGGGCATCATCGCCAGGCAGGCGAAGATGGTCTGCGTAGACCCTTATGCCAACGCCTTCAACGAAAACGCCAACGGGGCAGGGGCGGGATATGAGGACGAGACCCTGGAGAACGCCCATGTGTGGGAGCGCAAGTACGAGGTGGACTCCCTCTGCGCGCCCCTTTATCTGGGATACCATTATTGGAAGGAGACGGGAATCACCAGAATCTTTACAGAAGAATACCACGAAATGATTCGGGAGATCGTCCACACCTTCACCACGGAGCAAGACCACAGGAATTCCCCCTATTTCTTCCGGCGCTACCACTGCGTGAAGACGGACACCCTGCCCTGTAAGGGGAAGGGGCGTCCTGTGAACGTCACCGGCATGACCTGGTCGGGATTCCGTCCCTCGGACGATAGCTGCTGCTTCGGCTACCTGATTCCCTCCAACATGATGGCTGTGAAGGCCCTGGAGTACGCGGAGGAAATCTGCAGGGAGTGCCTGGGGGATGAGGCTCTGGCAAAAGAGTGCCGGGAGCTGGCGGAGGAAATCCGGGACGGCATCGAGAACTACGGGATGGTGGAGCATCCCCAGTACGGGAAGATATACGCCTATGAGACGGACGGCTTCGGCAACCACATCCTGATGGATGATGCCAATTCCCCCAGCCTGCTGGCCATGCCCTATCTGGGATATTGCGATAAGGATGACGCGCTTTACCGGAACACCCGCAGCTTCCTTTTGTCTTCCGACAATCCTTACTATTACGAAGGGAGTATGGCGAAAGGGATGGGCAGCCCCCATACCCCGAAAGGCTTCGTATGGCATATCGGCATCACCATGCAGGCATTGACCTCCAACGACAGGGAGGAGATACTGCAGTGCCTGGACATGCTGGCAAAGACCCACGCCGGGACCAACTACATGCACGAGTCCTTCGACCCCTCCGCGCCGGAGGAGTTCACCAGGCCCTGGTTCGCCTGGGCCAACACCCTGTTCGCCGAGCTGCTGGACAGGCTGATGGAGGAGGATTTTTTCGGAGAGAGGGAAATCTGAGGAAGAGCAGAAAGCAAACAGCATAAGGAAAGAAATGGACAGGAGCTGCCTCGGCGGCTCCTGTTTGCGTGAGGAGAAAAAGCGGTCCGACTTTTCAGAAGTGTAAACGGCATCCCGAAAAATGCAAAATATTACACAAACGGATATAAAATGAAAGGTATAACACTTTAAAGAGAAAAAATATACAAAGAGTGCATGAAAAAATTTAACATATGCAACAAAACAACATAAAGCGCCGAAACAATGTTGACAAATAATATTGAAAATGGTATATATAATACATGTAAACGTTTACATCAAAAAGAGAGGAGAAAAGGATGAAAACAAAGAATCTGCCAAAGCAGCCATGGAAGAAGACACTGAAAAAAGACCGTAAGTTCCTGCTGATGTGTCTGCCTGCAATCGTCTTTTTCCTGATATTCGCATACCTGCCCATGCCCGGAATCTGGGTGGCGTTCGTCAGGTTCGACTATGCGAAGGGCATATTCGGGAGCCCCTTCGTAGGGCTGAACAATCTGAAGTTCATTGCGATGTCAGGAAAGCTGGGGATGCTGGTGAGGAACACGGTCCTCTACAATGTGGGCTTCATAGCCACCAGCACGGTCATGCAGATTTTGATCGCGCTGCTGTTCAATGAGCTTACGAACAGGGCATTCCGGAAGTACGCCCAGTCCTTTATGATACTGCCCAACTTCATATCCTACGTGCTGGTAGGGGTGTTCAGCTTCGTGATCTTCAACAACACCAACGGCATCCTGAACAGCATCCTTGGGATGTTCGGGGCAAATCCTGTGAATGTGTATGAGAAAGCAGCCGCGTGGCCCATGATTCTGGTTCTGATCAACCTCTGGAAAGGCTCGGGCTATGGTTCAATCGTATACTTCGCGGCATTGATGGGGATGGACAGGGAAATGCTGGAGGCGGCCAAGGTGGACGGCGCGACCACCATCCAGAGGATCCGCTACATCACGCTCCCTTCCCTGCGGCCTACAATCATCATCCTGCTGCTCTTGTCCCTGGGCGGCATCCTGCACGGCAACTTCGACCTGTTCTACAATGTGGTGGGGAGCAACAACGTGCTGCTGCAGAACAGCACGGACGTGCTGGAGACATTCATCTTCCGGGCCATGGTCAGCAACTCTAATTTCAGCACCGCGGCCGCCGTATCTTTTGTACAGTCCGTGTTCGGCCTGGTGGTAGTGCTGGCGACGAACTTCGTGGTCAAGAAGGTGGAGCCGGATTACGCGCTGTTCTAGGCGTGGACGCGATGAAGGAGGAATGAGCATGAGTGAACATAAAAATAAGATAAAGCTGGATTTTTCGGGCAGAGTGATTCAGGTGGCGGGGTATCTTTTCATCGCCCTGTTCGCCCTGTCCTGCCTGATCCCCTTTATCATGATGCTGGCGGCTTCCTTTGAGAATGAGAGGACGCTGGCCCTGGAGGGATATTATCTGTGGCCCAGGGACTTCTCCCTGGATGCCTACAAAGCCATCTTCGGGCCGGGGAGCGAGATTCTGGGATCCTTCGTGCTGACCTTGATGCTGACGGCGGTGGGCACCTCCCTGGGGCTGTTTTTGACAGCGCTGACCGGATACGCCCTGCAGCGCCCGGATTTCAGATGCAGGAACGCGGTGTCACTGTACCTGTACATTACCACGCTGTTCTCAGGCGGTCTGGTGGCTTTCTACCTGCTGATCACCCGCTACCTGGGGCTGAAGAATTCCTATCTGGCCATCCTGCTGCCCTCGCTGATGAGCTCCTGGAACATCATCATGATGAAGAACTTCATCAAAAACAGCATACCGCACACTGTCAGCGAGGCGGCGGAGATCGACGGGGCGTCCCCCTTCGTGACCTTCATCCGGGTGATTCTGCCCATGTCCAAGCCGGCCCTGGCCACAATCGGCCTCTTCATCGGCCTGGGCTACTGGAACGAATGGTACAATGCCATGCTGTTTCTGGATTCCAGCATGAAATACCGCCCCATGCAATTGATCCTGTACAATCTGATTAACCAGGCGTCCTATCTGAAGAACTCCCTGGCAGCCCAGAACATACCGGCCCAGGAGATGCCTTTGGAGACGGTGAAGATGGCCACGGCGGTAATCTCCACGATTCCGATCATCATGGCATATCCCATGGTGCAGAAGTACTTCGTGTCGGGCATCACGGTGGGATCCGTAAAAGGATAAGGGAAGAGAAAAAATAGAACCTAACATAACAATAAAACGATAATCAGGAGGAAAATCATGAGAAAACTGAGAAAATGGACGGCAATGGCAGTATCCGCATGCATGGCGGCAGGCCTTCTGGCAGGCTGCGGCGGCACGGAGGGAACGGGCGGCCAGGACGCGGAACAGCTGGAGGAGTCCGCCCAGGGCAGCCAGGGGGATGCCGGGGAGAGCGGCGAGGCGCCGGAGGAATCCCAGGACTCCCAGGCGTCCAATGACGCCTACAACGGCGTCAGCGGCAACACCCCGGTGGTGGACGGGGAGATCGACACCTCCCAGTTCGTCACGGTGAAGATGCTGGTGCTGGGGGATCCTCCGGCGGGCGGCACGGACAAGAAGATGCTGGAGGTGCTGAACCCCATCCTGGAGGAGCGGATGAACGCGAACCTGGAGATGACCTGGATCGAGTGGAACAACTACGAGACGAAGTACCAGATGGAGCTGGTGTCCGGCACCCCCTATGACCTGGTCTTCACCTCCTCCACATGGCTGAATCTATGGGACAATGTGTCCAAGAACGCCTTCATGGACATCACGGATCTCCTGCCCTACTACGCGCCCCAGCTTTGGGCGGACACCACCGAGGGCGAGTGGGAGCAGTGCAGATATGACGGACGGATCTACGCCCTTCCCGAGCACAGGATGTGGCAGCTCTCCACGCCGGGATTCGCCTATCGGCTTGACTGGGCCAAGGAATTCGGGCTGGACAGGGTGGCCTCCATGGACGACCTGGAGAAGTACTGCGACGGCATCCTGGAGAAGAAGGCGGGGGTCATCCCCTTCAATGTCAGCGGCTCCATCAACTCCACGGAATTCTACACCCTGTGGATCAACCAGGACACCGACTATGTGTTCGGGCCCGGAACCGTGGGCATGAACGCGCCTACGGCCAACGTGAGCCTGGACGACTGCTGGACCATAGCCTCCCCGATATTCGACGACGGATTTGTAGACTTCGCGGTCAAGATGAAGGAATGGGGCGACAGGGGCTACTGGCCTACGGACGTGCTCAGCGCCACCATCGATGCGGAGACCATGTTCCTCTCCGGCCAGAGCGGCCTGTACCACGCCAATGTGGCGAACCTGTACGGGCTCTTTGAGAAGATGGAAAAGGAGGATCCGGACGCCGAGATAGACATCTTCTTCGACGCGGAGAAGAGGGGCAAGGTGGTCGCGGACTCCGTGACCCAGGATGCCTGCGCGGTGTCCGCCTATGCGGCGAATCCGGAGCGCGCCCTGATGATGTACGACCTGTTCCAGTACGACGAGGAAATCTACCACCTGACCCAGTACGGCGTGGAGGGCGTGAACTATGCGGTGGACGAGGACGGATACCGGGTGAAGCCGGAAGGATACGACGACCAGATGGATGCCTATTACTGGGATATGTGGAGCACCAGGAACGACAGCCTGAACATTCCGGAGTTCAATCCGAACCAGAGCAAGATAGACGAAATCAATGCCAAGATAAAGCCCTGGTCAGTGACCTCCCCCTGGGGTTCCTTCATGCTGGACACCTCCATGGTGGAGAACGAGATTACGGCAATCAACGAGGCTGCCACCACATGGCTGCCGGCCATCCAGTTCGGCAAGGCCGGAGACCCAGAGACGGCAGTGGAGGAGCTTCGGAATGCCCTCAAGGGAGCGGGAATCGATGCGTACATAGAGGAAGTGAACCGCCAGATGTCCGTGATGAAATGAGGGGCTTCTACAGATGCTTCCCGCTGCTTTCTCGGATAATCAGGTTGGGGTAGAGGTCGGGAGGCTCCGGGGCCTGGGTTCCCTGGATCATGCTCAGGAGCAGCCGGATGACATGGAGGGCCAGCCGCTCGGTGTGCCTCTCTAAGCTGGTCAGTCGGGGCGTCAGGAAGTTACCATCCATGAACTGGTCGCAGCTGATCAGCGCGATGTCGTCAGGCACGGAGAGGAAATAGTCGGATATGGCCCGGATGGCGCCGATGGCGATATTGTCGTTCATGGCCAGGATGGCGGTCACGGGCCTGTCCAGCTCCAGGAGCTTCTTTGCGGCATTGTATCCATCCGGCAGATAGTAGTCGGAGACGGATACCAGGTCGGGATCCGTCTCCAGGCCCAGCTGCTCCAGCACGGCGCGGTAGGTCTGGAGGCGGCTCTCCGTGATGATGATGCCCGGCTCGCCGCCTGCGAATCCGATGCGGCGGTGCCCCAGGGAAGCCAGATAGCGGACGGCGATGACCATCCCCTTTTCGTGCTCCTTATTGACGAAGCAGCAGGGGATGTCGGGAAGGGGCTGGCCGATGACCACCACCGGGATGGCCTTCGCCAGCTTTTCCAGAGCCGTTTTGTAGGAATCGCTGACCTCGCACAGGTCGATCTGCCCTCCGGCGATGATGACGCCGTCCACCTTTTTGTCCAGGATCATCTGGAAATAATCCTCTTCCGTCTCCTGACCGCCGCTCTTATGGGAGGTGGCGGTAAAGGAAGTGATGCACAGGATGATGGAATAATGGGCCTCATGGGCGGCGCGCTCGATGATGCCTACCAAGGTGGAGAAGTAGGGGTTGGTGATGTTGGGGATGATCATCCCTAACGTCCTGGACTGGCGCAGGATCAGTCCCTGGGCCAGCGGGTTCGGACAGTAGCCATACTTGCGGACGACCTCCTCCACCCGGGCTTTCGTCTTGGGGGATACGGGGCCGGAACCGCTGAGCACCCTGGACACGGTGGCAGTGGACACGCCGCTTTCTTTTGCGATTTCTACGATGGTGACATTTCGGCTCATATACAATCCTTTCAAAAACAAATCATCAGCGATGTCCATTATAACAGATTATGACGAAAAAAGAAATGAGGGAAAGAGAAATTATTCAACCAGTATTCAACCATATCCAATGGAGGGGAACAGTGAACCGGGCAGATTATATTAAGCTACTGACAGAGATCATGGATGAAATCGGGGAGCCAGAGGGGACTTTCCAGAGCGCTTTCGGGGCAAAGTCGGAGAAGGAGATGGAGGAGATCCGCTATATATCCGCCATAGCCCTGTACGCGGTGGACAGATACTATTCCGGCCTGACGAGGCTGGCGTTCGAGAACAGGGAGAACGACAGGAAGTGACAGAAAACGATAGAAAACGACAGAAAACGACAGTAGACGAACGGAAGGCGGGAACTTGAAGATGAAGATTGGATTTGTGGATTATTATCTGGACAACTGGCATGCCGATTACTACCCGGGATTCCTGCGGGAGGCGATTGCGAAATACGGCTATGACGCGTCGGTGACCCATGCCTATGCCCTGACGCAGCGCCCTGGCGGGGAGACCTCCGGGCAGTGGTGCCAAAAGCGCCATATACGCCTGGCGGCGGACATGGAGGAATTGATCGACAGCGTGGATGCCATCATGGTGATTGCCGCGGACAATTCCGCCTGGCATGAGGAAGTCTGCCAGGCTCCCCTGGCCAGCGGGAAGCCGGTGTTCGTGGACAAGACCTTCGCACCGGACGCGGAGGCCGCAAGGAGGATGTTCGGACGGGCGAAGCAGTACCATACGCCGGTCATGTCCACCTCCGCCCAGCGGTACTGCGCCAGCATCATGGACTATCTGGAGCGGGAGCGGGGGAAGACGAGGTTCATGTCCACGGTAGGCCCCCATGACCTGAGCAATTACGCGGTGCATCAATTCGAGCCCATCGTGGCCGTGATGGGGGTGGGCGTGAAGCGGGTGAAGGCCTTTGCGGTGGGGAGCATGGTGACGCAACTGATCATGGATTACGGGGACGGCAGGATGGCCAGCTTTACCCAGTCCCCCAACCCTTACGCGGAGTTTAACTTCCAGGTGTCGGACGGGGAGCGGGGGGAGCGTCTGGACAGCTCAGATTATTATATCAATACCATGAAGGCCATCCTGGATTTCTTTGAGACGGGAATCTCCCCTGTGCCGGAGGAGGAGACCATGGAGGTATTGGCCCTGATCGACGCGGCGAAGCGGGCCAGACAGAGTCCGGATGTATGGCTGGAACTGTAGGAGGTAGAGGATGGATAAGATAAGACTGCACTATCTGGTGGGGGATGTGCACCTGGGCGGCCATGACGTGCAGCGGGTGGCGAGGAACAACAAGATCCTGCTGGATGCGGCGGGCTGCTTCGATGTCCTTATGGTGTGCGACGATTCCGATGTGGGGGACATGACCTTCGACCGGTATTTCCAGGGAAAGGGCATGGACTGTCTCTTATACACATCTGACGCTGCCGACGAAGAGACTCGTGT
>CAMQOJ010000001.1 GCA_947003375.1 uncultured Lachnospiraceae bacterium | reverse complement strand
GATAAAAAGCAAGAAAAACTGGCAAAAAGGTAAAAGTTGGGGCGGGTGGCAGACACCTTCCTGAAGCGGGATTGGAGGTAAATTATGAAGAGAAAAAGAACGATGGCGCTTCTAATGGCATTCGCATTGACGGCAGCAGTATTTGCGGGATGCGGCAATGGAGACGAAAAGGCCGATGACAGCGGCGCGGCTCAGACAGACGCAGAGATTGCCTTTCCCCTGAAGGAGCCCGTGACAATGAGCATGTTCGCTGTGTCTGCCACCACTACCGGAACGGAACTCCCTGACAATGCGGCGTTCCGGAAGATGGCGGAGCTTACCAACGTGAGCTGGGAGGTGACGTCCTGCAGCGCTACGGATCTTCAGGAGCAACGGGGGGTAGTCCTCAATACGGGGGACTATCAGGATGTACTGTACAAATCCGGCATTGGGAGTGACGACATTGCAAAATATGGGATGGAAGGTATCTTGCTTCCACTGGAGGATTTGATTCAGGAGAACATGCCTAACCTGAAGGCCGTGCTGGATGAGAGGGATGCGTGGAATGAGATTACTTCCGCTGACGGACATATTTACAGCCTCCCCTTCATTGACCAGCCGGGGCTACAGAATATCCTTATGTGGATCAATGTGCGGTGGCTGGATAAAGTGGGGATGGAAGAGCCGAACAGCTGGGAAACCCTGTATGAGGTCCTGAAAGCTTTCAAGGAGAAGGATCCTAATGGCAACGGAGAGGCCGATGAGATTCCCTATGTGGCCAACACGGCACTGCTTCCTTTTTATCTGTTTGGATACGACCTGCCAGTGGACATGAATTCCTTCTGTGCGGTGAATGACGAAGATGAGATTGTGTATTCCATGGCAAATGACGACTGGTACGACTATCTGTACTGGATGCATAAGTTCTACGAGGAAGGCCTGATGAACGACGATGCTTTCCAGGCCACGCCGGACAAACAGTATGCCACCGGCCCTGATGATGTCTACGGCCTGTTCCTGGGATGGTCCCCCTCTGAGACAGTGGGTGCGGATTTGGCGGAAGGATATGACTACAAGGTCATGGATCCCTGGGGGGACAACAGCCTGAGCACCACCTCCGGCATCACCGAAGGGGGTCTGTGCATCACGGATGCATGCGAGGATCCGGCTCTTGTCTGTGCGTGGGCGGACTACTTCTACTCCGAAGAGGGCGGTATCCTGATGCAGCTTGGAATCGAAGGTGAGAGCTTCCGGTGGAGAGATGACGGGCTCTGGGAGTGGATTCTGGACGGAGACGCGGGCAGCGAGGAGATGGAGGTGCGGGACGCCTATATCCTGCAGGGATATGCCCATTGCCCGGGGCTGGTACCAGACTTCTACGCAGAGAAGAAGTTCCGCGAGGGCAACAGCGTATCCGGCGGACTGGAAGGTACCAGGGTAGCGCAGCTGGCCGCGAAGCCTTTCCCCAGGATTCAGCTCACCGAGGAGGAGCAGGCTGAGGCGGGAACCATCACGGCAGACCTGTTCAACTATGCATGGCAGTACCAGGCAGAGGTGATTACCGGGCTCAAGGACTTGGACAGCACTTGGGAGGGATACCTGGCTAAGATGGAAGAAATGGGCGCTGGCAAATATGCGGAAATGTACAATTCCAAGTACCAGGAGATGAAGAAATAGGGATATAGTAGGATATGGAAAAAGCGAAAAAGAAAAATATGACAATACAGCGTAGCCTCTTTTTTAAGAGGCTGCGCATTGACCTTAGGGACAACTGGACTATCTATCTGATGGTGCTGATTCCCCTGGTATGGCTGATTGTGTTCTGCTATGTGCCCATGAGCGGCATACAGCTTGCCTTTAAGACATTCAAGGCAAAACTGGGAATATGGGGCAGCCCCTGGATTGGCTTCAAGAATTTTGAACGGTTTTTCAAGAGTTATTCTTTTGGGACGATTCTATGGAATACCGTCTCCATCAATGTATACAGCCTGGTGGTCGGGTTCCCTATTCCCATTGTGTTTGCGCTGTTCCTGAATTATCTCAGGCACAGGAAGCTGAAGAAGACTGTACAGATGGTGTCCTATGCCCCTTATTTCATATCCACAGTGGTCATGTGTGGCATGATTATCATATTCCTGGACAAAGATACCGGGGCGGTGAACCAGCTGCTGCGGCTTTTGGGGATGGATGGGGTGAATTTCATGGGGACGCCGGCCTATTTCAAGGATATCTATGTGTGGACCAGTGTATGGCAGGGCATGGGATGGTCCTCCATCATTTATATCTCTGCCCTGGCCGGTGTGGACTATCAGCTTCATGAGGCGGCCATTGTGGACGGGGCCAATAAGCTCCAGCGAATCTGGTACGTGGATTTGCCCTCCATCAAGCCTACCATTATCATGCTGCTGATTCTGCAGATCGGATCCCTGATGGGGGTGGGATTCGAGAAGGTATTTCTGCTGCAGAATGACCTGAACATGAGCGAGTCGGAGGTAATCTCCACCTATGTATACAGAGTGGGACTGATCAACACCGACTATGGATATTCTACGGCAGTGGGGCTGTTCAACTCTGTCATCAATCTGCTTCTGCTGGTCGCGGCGAACCAGCTGTGCAAGCGCCTGACCAAAGAGAGCCTGTTTTAGGAGGTGGGTAAGGATGAGCGGAAAAATTACAAAAGACCAAAACGTCTTCAAAATGCGGCTCAGCGTGGACAAAACCTTCGATGTGGTGAACCTGGTTCTCATGATTGTGATGCTGCTGGTGTTCGCCTGGCCTCTGTGGTTCGTGGTGATTGCGTCCTTCAGCGATCCGGGGGCAGTGTACCGGGGAGAAGTGATTCTGTTCCCCAAAGGAATCACCCTGGAATCCTATAGGGCAATCGTGAAATATAAGCAGATATGGATCGGATACCGCAATACTATATTCTATACGGTGGCGGGAACCCTAATCAACCTCTTTATCACCATCTGCCTGGCGTATCCTCTGTCCCGCAGGAAATTCATGCCCAAGAAAATCATCATGGCGATTGCCCTGGTTACCATGTATTTCGGGGGCGGGCTGATTCCCAGTTACCTGGTGGTGCGTGGACTGCATATGACCAATACTATCTGGGCTATGATGATTCCCAATGCGCTGTCAGTATACAATATGCTGATCGTGCGGGCCTATTTCTGCAACAGCATCCCGGTGAGCCTGGAGGAGGCGTCCACCCTGGACGGGGCCGGGCCCATGCAGTATCTGGTGCGGGTGGTGCTGCCCCTGTCAAAGCCCGTGCTCGCCGTAATCGCGCTGTATTATATGGTGGGGCACTGGAACGATTACTACAGTGCCCTGATATACATCAACGACCAGGGGCTGCGTCCTCTGCAGTCCTTTATGCGCGACCTTCTGGTGAACAATTCCGTCACCAGGGTCACGGGAGGCAGCCTGAGCCCGGAGGAGATGCAGGCCAAGCTCTATCTGGCACAGACGCTGAAATACAGTTCCATCATCGTGGCTACGGTGCCTATGCTGGTTGTGTATCCCTTTGTACAGAAATATTTCGTGAAAGGGGTCATGGTGGGATCCATAAAAGGATGACAGAAGGGGGAAGCATGAATCTATCGACAGACGCAGTGAAGATAACAGTGGACTTTTCCCGGAAAGAAGGGAAGATAAAGCCGGTACACGGGGTGGGACAGCCGCCCTTTTATGGGACGGATTTTGATATGTTCCATTATCTGGAGGAGGCGGGGATTCCCTTCTCCAGGCTCCATGATGTGGGGGGATTCCTGGGAGGCGGGCGCTTCGTGGATGTGCCCAATCTGTTCCGGGACTTTGACGCGGATCCCTTTGACCCGGCATCCTATGATTTTGTGTTCACGGATTTGCTGATCACGGCTCTGGTGGAGAGCGGGGTGGAACCCTTCTTCCGGCTGGGGGTCTCCATTGAAAATGAATGCATGAAGAAGGCCTATCGCCTGGATCCTCCGAAGGATAACCTGAAATGGGCGCAGATTTGCGAGGGAATCATCCGCCATTATACCCAGGGCTGGGCTGACGGCTTTACTTACGACATCCGGTACTGGGAGATCTGGAATGAACCGGATAATTATGAGGAGGTGCTGGAGAACCAGATGTGGAGGGGAACCAAAGAACAGTTCTACATGCTGTACGGGGTCGCCTCCAGGTACCTCAAGGAGCGGTTCCCCCATCTGAAAATCGGCGGGTATGGGAGCTGTGGATTCTATGCGGCCTGGGGGAGGAAGGAAGCGGTGACAGAGGCTGCGTCGTCCCCCAGGATGGAGTATTTCCTCACTTTCTTTGAGGGATTTCTGGCCTATGTGAAGGAGAATGACTGCCCTCTGGACTTTTTTTCCTGGCATAGCTATGACGGTGTACAGGCCAACCTGTTCTATGCGGAATATGCAAGGAGGAGACTGGACGAGGAGGGATTTGTACATACGGAACACACCTTAAATGAGTGGAACTGTGAGGTGGGGATGCGGGGGACGCCCCGGCATGCGGCTGTAACTGCCGCCATGCTGCTGGGACTGCAGGATTCCTCTCTGGACAGCGCTATGTTCTATGATGCCAGGTACGGGGTCTCTGCCTATGGCGGCCTGTTCCATCCCCTGACAGCAGAGCCTTTCCCGGCATACTATTCCTTCCTGGGCTTTGGACGGCTCTACCGGCTTGGGCAGCAGGTTGCCGCCGTCAGCGACAGAGAAGACGTGTATATAGTAGCAGCCAGGGGGAAGGGGGAAGGGTATGTGATGATTGCGAACCTTTCGGGGGAGGATATCCGTCTGAGGGCTGTTCTGGAGGATGGGAAGAAAGCGGGATATGAAATCTGTGGAATCAGGGAATGCAGGGTCATAGACCAGACACGGACCTGGGAGATATGCGCCCTGCCTGATGTGCTGGCAAAGGACATGGTGCTGTGCGTCGAAGTGGAATGTAGCGGTATATAATGCGGCCTGCCGGCTCCGGCAGGGGCAGGCTCTGTTTCGGATTTGGAATCATAAGAAAGATATAGGGGAACAGGTTTACAGATGTACAGCCTGTTTCCTTTTTTGTGCTTACCATATCCTGGTATGCCGCGATGCAATTTTGGCCCTCCACCCGCTGCCGGGGGTGCAGAAGTTGTAGTGCGCCCGGGGAAAATGGCGGAAAAAGCGCGGAATGGGTCGATTTTTTGTACAGGATGTCGTATCGCGGCCAAATATTAGGCCTTGAGATAGTCAATTTTGTTTGCTAATATGAATTCATCAAAAAACAGCGATTGGAGGAGGTATGGATGGTGCAAGGGAAGAGAAAGGGAAAGGCGGGTGCCCTCAGGCGGATCGGCAGATGCTGGCAGCTCTATGTGCTCATGCTGCCGGCGCTGGTGTACATAGTGCTGTTCGCGTACAAGCCTATGTACGGCATCCTGATCGCATTCAAGGACTTCAGCATGAAAAAGGGGATACTGGCCAGCCCCTGGGTGGGCTTCAAGAATTTCGAGAGGCTGTTCAGCTCCTATTGGTTTCCTATCATCTTAAAGAACACGCTGACGATCAGCCTGCTAAGCCTGGTGATAGGATTCCCCATTCCGATTATACTGGCCCTGCTCCTGAATGAAGTCAGGAGCAATAAATTCAGGAGCATGGTGCAGACATTCTCCTATGCGCCCCATTTCATCTCCATGGTGGTCATGTGCGGCATGGTGGCCATGTTCTTAAGCCCCACCACCGGCATCGTCAACAAGCTGCTGAACGCCCTGGGGATGGAGTCCGTGTTCTTCATGCAGGAGGCGGGGCTGTTCAAATGGGTGTACGTGCTTAGCGGGGTCTGGCAGGGCACGGGCTGGAGTTCCGTCATCTACTTTGCGGCGCTGTCCGGCGTGGACAAGTCCCTCCTGGAGGCGGCGGACATGGACGGGGCCACCAGGCTCCAGAAGATATGGCATGTGAACCTGCCGGTGATCCTGCCCACGATCCTGGTGATGCTCATCCTGCAGTGCGGCTCCCTGCTGAGCGTGGGGTATGAGAAGGCGTATCTGCTCCAGACCAGCAGCAACCTCACCGGTTCGGAGATCATCTCCACCTATGTGTACAAGGTGGGGCTGGTGCAGTCGGATTTCTCCTTTTCCACCGCGGCGGGGCTGTTCAATACGGTGGTCAACTGCATCATCCTGATATCCGCCAACCAATTGTCGAAAAAAGTCGCGAAGACAGGTCTGTTTTAAAAGGAGCGAATCCGGGGAAGGGGTGGAAATGATATGAAAGCATTGAGACGGTACATGAGCGGGAGCAATTTCTTCCAGATCTGCGTGACGGTGATCCTGATCCTGTTCTTCTGTGTGGAGCTGTATCCGATTCTGTACGTGATTAGCTCTTCCTTCAGCGATCCGGACGCGGTCATGGCGGGGGAGCTGGTGCTGTGGCCCATAGGGTTCACGCTGGAGGGCTATGAATTCGTGTTCCAGTACAAGGAAATCTGGATGGGGTATGCCAATACGGTGCTGTATACCGTGGCGGGCACCCTGCTGAACCTGGCGGTGACGCTGCCCTGCGCCTACGCGCTGTCCAGGGAGGACCTGGTGGGGCGTGGCGGCCTGATGGTGGTGTTCATGGTCACCATGTATGTGGGGGGCGGGCTGATTCCGGGATACCTGAACATGAAATCTTTCGGGCTGGTGAATACCAGGCTGATCATGATCATCGACGGCGCGCTTTCCGTCTATAATATGATCGTGGCCCGGACATTCTTCGCAAATACGATTCCCGGGGAGCTGGCGGACGCGGCCAGGATAGACGGCTGTAGCGACTTCGGCATCTTTTCCAGGATCGTCATGCCCCTGTCCAAGGCCATCGTGGCGGTGATGGGGCTGTACTACGGGGTGGGGCACTGGAATTCCTATTTCAACGCCATGATTTATCTGGACGACAGGGAGAAATATCCCCTGCAGATGTTCCTGCGGGAGATTCTGCTGGACAGCAAGGTGATGAACCAGGTCAGCGATCAGGCTGGAATGACACAGGAGCAGGTCAGGCTCATGCAGGAGGCAGCCAAGTCCGCCAATCTGGTGAAGTACTGCGTGATTATCGTGGCCACGCTGCCTATGATGCTGATATATCCGAAGCTGCAGAAGTTTTTTGAAAAGGGCGTGATGATTGGCTCCATAAAGGGCTAGGAAGGAGGAAAGGAGCGGCAGGGGCCAAAGGAAAACCAAGGTAACCAGAAAACCAGAGGAAACAAAGAAAGAAAGAGGGAAAAGAAGGGAACAGGAGAACTAAAAAAGAAGGCCGAAGAAAAATCAATCTCAAAACGATAAAAATGGAGGAGTTAGAATGAAGAGAAGAAAGAATATGCTGAGCGTGCTTCTGGCCGCTACCATGGTGTGCGGCGCGTTGACAGGCTGCGGACAGGATGGGGGAAGCGGCGGAAACCAGGATGGTGAGAGCCAGCCTGTGGAAGAAGCTGGAGCGTCTGAGGCGAAAGAAGACGAGAATGAAGTGCAGGCCGGGGAAGACGGCGGCGCGGCTGCGGAGGGGGAGAGCAGCGGAGGCGATGATGAGACAGAAAAATTCAGCAGGATATCCGAGGAGACAATCACCCTGAGCCTTGCGGCGCGCTACGTGGCCGGACAGTACACCACGGATTTCGCATCCACGGATCAGTTCAAGGAGTACGAAAAAAGGCTGGGCATCCGCTTTGACGTGAGCGCCTATGACCTGGAGCAGTGGCCCTCCAAGCTGACGCTGATGATGGCCTCCGATGAAATGCCGGATATCATCGCATACGCCAATATGACATCCATAGATGTGGAAAAATACGGCAAGGAGGGATATCTTTTGGATTTTGCCGAATATCTTGACATCATGCCGAACCTGAAGAAAAGGATGGAGGAGTATCCGGAATATGCCGCTGCGATTACCAATGAACAGGGGAATATCTATGCATTTTCTACTTTGACAGCCAGCTCGGAGTATATCATGGTTCGTCCCATCTTTATGAACAAGAAATGGATGGACAATCTGAATCTGGAAGAGCCTAAGACCGTGGATGACCTCTATAATGTGCTGAAAGCGTTCAAGGAACAGGATGCCAACGGCAACGGCGACCCTACGGATGAAATCCCCATGGGGCGGGCAGATACTGTCTTCTGGACAGACATGCCGATTCTCTGGGCCTACGGCATATATGGACGCAGTGAGGCTTTCTACCTGATGCCACAGGACGGCAACAAAATAGTCTTGGGTGATACTACAGAGAATTACAAGGAGTATCTGCGCTTCATGCATAAGCTGTATGAAGAGGGGCTGATGAATGTGGACGCGTTCGTCACCACATACAGTGAGGTGGAGGCGAAGCACCAGGACGGAAAGGTGGGATACTGGCAGACCTGGGCCTCCCTGCCAGGGGACGTGAGGGACTGGATTGTGGTCAACGGGTTCACTTCGGAGTACAATCCCGTACGCACGAATGTCGTCTATAACCGTGCGGACAATGCATATATGCTGGCCGCCAGCGCGGACACGGAGCATCCGGAGGAAGTCGCCAGATTCGTGGACTATCTGTTTACGTATGAGGGCTCCGTCTCCGCCAAGCATGGATATGAAGGTGTATCATTTGACCTTGTGGAGGAGGATGGGATTCAGCAGATAGATTACAAGCCATATGCTGAGGCCGCGGGCTTCGACAATATCAGTGATTTCTACGCCCAGAAGGCCATTGCGGCTAATGTCTTCACCATTTATTGGACGGACATAAAGGGCGGTCTGGAAGATGCCATGAAAGAAGCCACAAGGGAAGAGCTGTATGAGGACAGATTCATCGAGGCCGGCGGTATGAGTCTGCTGCGGGAAATCGCCATAAGGGAAGAGGGCGTGGAAGTCATATCGGTCTATCCCAACGTGAAATATACCGCGGAAGAGCTGGAGACCCGCAGCACCCTGTACACAGACGTATACAACTACCTGGTGACGGCGAAGGTTCAGTTCATAACCGGCGAGACCGACATAGACGCCGGCTGGGACGCCTACCTGGCGGAGCTGGACAAGATAGGCCTGGAGAGGCTGCTTGAGATTGAACAGGCGGCATACGACAGATATCTGGGAAATTAAGCGGCATAGCCCAGGGCGGATTCCCATGAGGCCGCCCTGGCTTTACGGACAGCCTATCCCCGTGATATACTGGAGCAATTGGAGGAGAAGCGGATGCTGCTGCGGAGTAGATTTTCAAAAAAGCTTTTTTGGACGAATTTCTGTCTGATTGTTCCTGTTTTATCGGTGAGCATCATCATGTTCACCCTGATTGTCATGGAGATGAGGCGGATGGGGCAGGAGGACCTCCGGAGCCAGGCGGACAATGCCGTGACCAGGCTGGAGACCTATTATTCCATGTACAATGAGGAGAGCATACTGCTGTCCGAGCGCTGGGAGCTGCTGCCCTACCGGATAGACACCACGCCCCAGCAGACCAGGCAGGGAATCGAGCTGCTGCGCATGAAGCGGTATTTCGACAGCCGGATCAAGGACGTGTTCCTGTGCAAGGGCACGGAGTACGCATTTTCCTCCATGGGCCTGTCCAGCAAAAGGGTCCACTTCGCCTCCAATCTGAACTGCGGGGAGGAGAGCGTCCTCCAGGGCCTGGCGGCCATCGAGTGCCCGGAGGATTCGCTGACACTTCTGTTCCAGCAGGACGCCGTGGTGAGGAAGGGCTACCTGATGTACAGCTATGTGACGCGCCAACTGGAAGACGGACATGTCTCCATCCACTTCGTGCTGCCCTTCGAGCAGGTGGGGGAGCTGCTGCAGCCCCTGGACGGGGAGCAGTGGTATCAGCTGGAGGACAGGAACGGCAGCATCGTGGCCATGGGCTGCGACGATTCCGGGAAAATGACAGTGCTGTCAGAAAAGGAGTGGGAGGGCAGGCTCCAAAGCGGGCGGTACAGCGTCATAGAGAAGACCATGGAGGGATTCGGCTTCGCCGTAAGGCTCTACGACAGGAAGTCCTCCGGGGACATGCGCAGCGGCCTGTACCGGATGCAGGCCATCAATATGGCGCTGATCATCGCCGGAATCCTGCTGTCGGCGGCCATCTCCCGGCGGCTGAACAGGCGCCGCATGGAAGAGATCAGATACCTGGAGGACATCGCAGGCGGGAATCCGGGCAGAGCTTTCCCCACGAACAGCATCTACAGCTCCCTGGAGCACATCATCAGAAGCGGGCTGGAGGACGCCAGGCTGCTGGAAAAGCGGGTGCTGGAGGGGGACGCGCAGTTGCTGGAGAAGACCGCACATATGATCTTCCACGGCATGGTGGGCTGCTCGGAGCTGGACACGGTATTCCGGAAGCTGGGCCTGAAAGGGGTTCCGGACAGCTTCTTCGTCTGCGCGGTGAGCGCCGGGACGCCCATAGGGCCGGGGGTCCCGTCCATGCTGCAGGACTGCCTGCAGGCTTATGTGGCCCGGGAGGGTCTTCAGGCCAAGGTGTTCCTGTGCGAGATCCAGGCCCGGGACGAGAACCGAATCCGCAGGCAGGGGATGGCCGGGGAAATCAGGAAATGCCTGCACCAGCAGGGCCTCGGCGGGGTGCACATCGGCATGAGCCGGGTCTATGAGGAGCCCATGATGATAGACTGCGCCTACGGGGAGGCGGTGAGGACCCTGGAGCATGTGCTGGCCGGGGCGGGCAGGGACTTTTGCGGCTGCTGGGAGGATATGATGCAGGAGGCGGGATGCTTCCTGCCGGACGCCTCCGCTTTGGAGAAATTCTCGGGGGCGCTGGCGGAGCGGGACTTCCAGGAGGCCATAGGGCTGTTCTGGCACATGATGGAGGGCAGCGCGGCGCGGGAGTGCTCCCGGGAGAACGGCCTGTATGCCAGATACGCCATTTTGAGCCGCCTGGTGGAATATCTGGACAGGGGCGGCCCGGAGGAAAAAGTCTGCTTAAAGGAGTGCCTGAACATGGATGCGGGGGATGAGAAGACATATACCCGGACGGTGATGAAGGTCCTGAAGGCCCAGCTGGTGAAGAAGGACGGGGACAAATTCACCAGGATGATCCGCTACATCGAGGAGAACTACAGCCGCAGCGACCTCACCTTCGAGGAGGTGGCCGCCGCGGGCGGGATCGGCAAGACCTATGTCAGCAAGGTGTTCCGCAGCCGCCTGGGGCTGTCCTATATCGAATACCTGACCATGATCAGGATGGAGCGGGCGGCAGGGCTTCTGAGGACCACCCAGGACAGCGTCAAGGACATAGCGAAGGCAGTGGGGTACGAGAGCGTGTCCAGCTTCCGCAGGTGCTTCAAGGACAAATTCGGCATGAATGCCGCCGATTACCGGAAGAGGGAACAGGAGAGGGACGAAGAGGCCTGAGCGGGCCGAAAAGGAGGAGCATATGTACAGACTATCAGTGCCGGTGAGGAACGGAATGGTGCAGAAGGTGGGAAAGGAGACTATCCTGGACCTGTTGAGGAGAATGGGTGCGGAAAGGGTATTCCTGAGCATCGACACCTATGTCACGGACAGGGCGGAGAGGGCCCGGGAGCTGGAGATGCTGGAGGAGAACAGCAGATTCTTCCATGAGAACGGGCTGGAGACAGGGGTGTGGCTGTGGACCTTCACGGTGGAGGGGGATCATGACTTCACGCTGATGGAATCCCTGGAGGGAGGCCCCCTGCCTCAGAAGGGGTGCTGTCCCCTGGACGAGAGGTTCCGGCAGTTCGCCGGGGAGTATATGGAGGACCTGGCCGGTACGGGGGTGGACATCATCCTCTTCGATGACGACTACAGATATGGCTTCAGGGACGGCATGGGCTGCGCCTGCGGGAAACACCTGCGGAAGATGGGGGAGATCCTGGGGGAGGAGCTGACGGCGGACAAGCTGCGGGAAAAAGCCTTCGCCGGGGGAAAGAATCCCTACAGGGACGCTTACCTGGCAGTGAACGGCCAGAGCCTGGAGCTGTTCGCCAGGGAAATGCGGGCCCATGTGGACAGGGTGAATCCCCGGGTCCGGCTGGGTGTGTGCGCCTGCATGTCCCTCTGGGACAACGACGGCATCGACGCGGCCTCCGTCAGCAGGATCCTGGCGGGGGACACGAAGCCCTTCCTGCGGCTGATCGGCGCGCCCTACTGGGCCCCGGAGCGGTACTGGGGGAACCGCCTCCAGCATGTGATCGAGCTGAGCAGGATGGAGCGCAGCTGGTGCGGCGAGGGGATAGAGATCATCGGCGAGGGGGACAGCTGCCCCAGGCTGCGGCACAAGACCCCGGCCAGCTATCTGGAGCTGTTCGACATGGCGCTGCGGGCGGACGGCACTGTGGACGGGATCCTGAAATACGTCATGACCTATTATCTGCACCCGGATTACGAGAAGGGCTATGTGGAGAGGCACTGCAGGAACGGGGCGCTGTACGCCGCCATAGAGGAGAACTTCTCGGGGAAAGAGGCCTGCGGCGTCAGGGTGTACGAGTCCATGAAGAAATTCGCGGACATGGTGATCCCCGGGGAAAAGGCGGGGAGCTGCGATGTGGAGAATGCCTTCTTTCCCATCGCCGCCAGGATGCTGGCCGACAATTCCCTGCCCACGGTATATGAGGGCGAGGGGATCTGCGGCATCGCCTTCGGGGAGAATATCAGAATAGTCCCCGACAGCGCGCTGCGCCGGGGCGTCATCATAGACGCGGAGGCGGCCAGGCTGCTGGGGGAGCGGGGGATTGATACGGGGATACGTAGAATGGTTGAGAAAGTGACGGTAAAAGGGGAATATTTCGCCGGGGAAGAGGAATTTGTATACGGCGCTTACACGGCCCATGTGATGGAGCTGGACGAACGGGCAGAGGTGGACAGTTCCATTGCCTATATGGAGGACGGGCAGGAGAAGAAGGCCCCTGGGGCGTTTTTCTACGAGAACGGGGAGGGGCACCGCTTCTGGGTATTCGCCTTCGACGCCTATTTCAACAATGAGAACATGTACCGGTCCTACAGCCGCGCCAGGCAGTTGGTGAAGGCCGTGGGGCGGCTCACAGGCAGGGCGCTGCCCGCGTGCTCTCTGGGGAATCCGGACCTCTATCTCCTGTGCAAGCAGGATGAGAGGGAGCTGGCGGTGGGGCTGTGGAACATCTGCCCGGACGGCATCTATGAGCCGGTGATAGAGCTGGAGCATGCCTGCCGGGGCATCCGGTTCCTGAACTGCAGGGGACGGCTGGAGGGGAACCGGGTATATCTGTCACAGATGGAGCCCTTCTCTTTCGCGGGCTTCGTGGCGGAGACCTGAAAAACGGAAATTCTATCCCCGCGGGAAGCGGTCATGAGGCGGTCTGGTTATGGATAAGCACAGAAGGACACGGATTCTCTACATATTGCAGGCAGACTTTGAATATTTCATCTCGCTGTTGGTGGCGGGCTCCTTCCTGGCGGCGGTGACGGCCCAGCTTGGAATCTCTGACAGCCTGACGGGAGTCATCTCGGCCATCATCTCCCTGGGACAGGCGTTCCAATTATTGTCTATTTTTATGCGGAAAAACATTAAAAGGAGGGTGGTTCTGTTCAGCGTGATGAACCAGCTGGTCTTCATGTGCCTGTACGTGATACCGCTGACAGGGCTGCCACCCGGGTGGAAGACCGCCCTGTTCATAGGGGCCGTCACTTTGGCCTATTTCCTGTACAACATCGTGCATCCGAAGAAGATCGACTGGCTCATGTCCATGGTGGAGGACGGGAGCCGGGGCAGGTACACCTCCGTGAAGGAGATGGTGTCTTTGCTGACGGGGATGGTCTTTTCCTATGTGATGGGCTCCATGTCAGATTACTACAGGGGAATAGGTCAGATTCGGAAATCTTTTGCCATCTGCGCCGGGGTGATCCTCGTGCTGACGGTGCTCCATACCCTGACCATGGTGCTGGCCGCGGAGAAGGAGGAGAGGGAAGGGGCCTCCTCCGGAACCGGCCGTGGCGGTCGGTTCGGCATCATCCGGGACAGGAACGTGCTGCGGGTGACGGCGGTGTTGGTCATCTGGCACGCTGCCAACTATGTGGCGGTGCCCTTCTACGGAAGCTACCAGATCAAGGAGCTGGGATTCGGGCTGAAATATGTGTCCGTGCTGGGAATCCTGTACAGCTCTGTCCGGATTCTGTTCTCCTTCGTCTGGGGGGCCTATGCGGACAGGCGCTCCTTCGCGCGGATGATGCGGGCCTGCATGGCCGTGGCGGCGGTTGGGTGCCTGATTAATGTGTTCACGGTGCCGGAGAACGGGAAGCTGTTATTTACCACTTATTATGTCTGCTATGCCATGGCCATGGCGGGGATTGGGAACGCGGCCATGAATGTGGTGTTCGACTACGTGGACGCCTCAAAGCGGGCGGACGCGCTGGCGGTGACCCAGGTGGTGGCGGGGATATGCGGGTTCGCGACCACGCTGCTGGCAAGCCCGCTGGTGACATATGTGCAGGACAATGGCAACATGTTCCTGGGGATGCATGTCTATGCCCAGCAGATATTGTCGTTATTGTCCTGCGTGCTGTATCTGCTGGCAATCGTGCTGATAACGGCAATGTTCTGCAGGCGCTCCGGGAAGGGGTGAGGCGAGGATAGCCCCCGACTGCATCCACGATACAGCCGGGGGCCTGGTTAAAAGAGGGCTGACATCTCCTCTCTATTGGTATCTTCATCAAGGAATGGAGAAAGAAAGCCATAGCTGATATCTGTCCTCCATTCAGTGCCGTAACTGTGGGCATGGTCTGCAGGGGGGAGCTTGTCGATGACAGTGCCCTCGCTGCGCCGCAGGCTGCATATCAAGCATTCCTCATGTTTGGCCCCTTCCGCCTCCTGGGTGGGCGCCAAAAGAGACTTACAAATATAGTATGTGGGTATAGGCTTTTTTGCCAAGGATCTTTATTCCTGCGGGCAATGAGCCAAGCGGCCATGCTTGCACGGCCAGTTGGCGAATGCCGCGAGGGTCAAATACCAAAGTGGCCGAAGGACACTTTCTGCTCTGCAGCGTTGCAAGCTTGATTTCCATATTGCACAATATCACCAACTTGGACTTGCGTTAAGTCATATATTTTATTCCATCCCCTTTCTTCATAGCTGTTGCTGCCAGTTACTGTATTTGCAACCCAATGAGCATACCCATAACAATCATAGCCGCCCGTAGGCCATGGATTGCTATAGCTAGCACCGGTTTTATACTGATTTTGAATCTCCGCAAGCTTACCATCAAACTCGCTCTGAGTCATAGCACTGGCTTCAATCATGCCACCCAAGAGTCTCCCAATTGGGGTATCACTGCACACCGTACCCAATGACACCGCCATCCCAATCAGAAATGCCATCGTCTTTTTTGCCATCCGTTTCCACTTCATTTTCTGCTCCCACCCTCCATTTCTAAACTTAATACCATTACAGCCATCGGAAGCTTTTGCCGGGAACCCCGGAAACTGTTTACAGCCAGCAGTACCCGAGAAATCCGCCGTCAAAAAAGAGAGCCGCAACAAGCATCAAAACTAATCGCAGCTCTCCGGAAGCTCCGATTCCTCACTTCAAGCGCCCTCCATGGCAGATTGCTCCGCCATTTTGGGCAGCTCTTGTGAGAAATCAAGAACAGGGTGTAAAGTATGCATCCACACTTTCACCCTGTCTATGTATAAGGTTCAGAAACGGTTCCGTGAAAACGACACAAAGAGATTGCAAAAAACCAGCATCTGCTTTATAATAATCCTTGTGTGTATCGCAGACTTGTTCTGTATTGTGTGGTAGGTACGATACCAGCTTTGCCGCAGGGAGTTGCAGCTCCCTGTGGCGGTACACCGTATGCTCTTGAATTCTCGCTCTTATATTACCACAACCCTGTATATTCTGCAAGTGGGAAAATACAGAGTTTTAGGGTTTTGCGCTGCCTGAGCGAGACCAGGGAACACAATGGGGCGACAGGGACAGGAGCAGAGAGGAGCCGGATATTTCATATGGCAGCAGCAACGGACAAGACAAGGGAAGAGAGGATGGCGACGGAATCCATCGGCAAGCTCATGGCCAGCATGACCCTGCCAGCCATCCTGGCCCAGATCATCAATATCTTATACAGCATCATCGACCGGATTTACATCGGGCATATGGAGGGCGTGGGAGCCAATGCCCTCACAGGTGTAGGCGTCACCTTCTGCATCACGGTGTTCATCTCCGCCTTTTCCGCGTTCATCAGCAACGGTGCGGCTCCCCTGGCGGCCATCTGGCTGGGGAAGGGGGACAGGGAGCGGGCGGAGAAGATCCTGGGCAACAGCGTCAGCTTCCTGCTGCTGTGCGCGGTGGCGCTGATGACATTCTTCTATCTGTTCCAGAGGCCCCTGCTCTACATGTTCGGCGCCAGCGATGCCACGATTGGCTATGCCACGGACTATCTGTCCATCTACCTGGCAGGGACGCTGTTCGTGGAGATGGCCCTGGGGCTGAACGCCTTCATCATCTGCCAGAGCCAGCCCAGGACGGCCATGCTCTCCGTGCTGATCGGGGCGGTGGCGAACATCATCCTGGATCCTGTGTTCATCTTCGGGTTTGGCATGGGGGTGAAGGGCGCGGCGGTGGCCACGGTAATCTCCCAGGGGCTCAGCGCGGCCTGGGTGGTGTCGTTCCTGATGGGCAGGAGATCCTCCCTGAAGATTAGGAAGAGCTGCATGCGGCTGGAGGGGAAGGTACTGGGAAGCGTGTTCTCCCTGGGCATCTCTCCCTTTATCATGAATGCCACGGAGAGCTTCATCAGCATCGTGCTGAACCATGGGCTGCAGGCCTACGGCGGGGATATGCACGTGGGATCCCTGACGATCATGCAGAGCGTCATGCAGTTGTTCTCAGCGCCCATCAACGGCTTCACCCAGGGAATGACGCCCATCATCAGTTACAACTACGGAGCGCAGAATTTCAGGAGGGTGAAAAAGCTCTACGGCTGGATGATAGGCATGTGCTTTGGGTTCCGGCTCCTGACAACGGCCACCAGCATGATTTTCCCCCGGTTCTATGCGGGGTTCTTTACCAATGAGGCGGAGCTGGTGGCGCTGACCGGGAACGTGATGCCGATCTTCATGGCGGGCATGCTGGTGTTCGGTCTGCAGAACGGCATACAGCCCACCTTCCTGGCGCTGGGGCAGGCGAAGATTTCGCTCTTCATCGCGGTGCTGCGGAAAATCATCCTGCTGATTCCACTGGCCCTTATCCTGCCCCGGTTCATGGGGGTGATGGGCGTCTACTGGGCGGAGCCCGTGTCGGACGCCATCTCGGCCACGGTAGCCACTTCGCTCTTCGCGCTGAACATCCGGAAGATATTGTCCAGGGAAGCGCTTGCAAAGATACGGTGAGCCGTCTGTCCTATAAGATGTATTTTTTCAGCAGTACGATTACCTCATCAAAGTTGATCGGCTTGGCGGTATGGGCATTCATGCCGCAGTCCAGGCATCGCTTGATGTCCTCCGAGAAGGCGTCTGCGGTCATGGCGATGATGGGGATGGCGGCGGCATCCGGATGCCCTGAGGCGCGGATGCCCTCCGTGGCCTCATAGCCGTTCATCACAGGCATGCGGACATCCATCAGGATGATGTCGTAATGTCCCGGCGCGGACGCCCGGAATTTCTCCAGGCAGATCTGCCCGTTCTCCGCCCATTCCGGTTCTATGCCGATATCAGACAGCAGCGCCTGCAAGATCTCCCAGTTCAGTTCATTGTCCTCGGCCACCAGCACCCGCCGTCCGGCCAGCTCTGCCTGGCTGCCCTCCGCGGCCTGCAGGTCCTCCACATCCATATATTTTTTCAGTCCATAGAACAGGGTGGACTTGAACAGAGGCTTGGAGATGAAACCGTTAATGCCGGCCTCCTTTGCGTCCGCCTCCAATTCGCTCCAGTCGTAGGCGGAGATCAGGATGATGGGCATGTCATCGCCCACGATCCGCCGGATCTGTCTGGCAACCGAAAGGCCGTCCATGCCCGGAAGCTTCCAGTCCAGCATGATTATCTGATAGTCGTCGCGGGCTTGATGATGCTTCTCCACCATGTTGATGGCGCCCTCCCCGCTCATGGTCCAGTCGGCCTGGATGCCGATGGAATCCAGGGCATCCACCGCTGTGCGGCACAGGGTCTCGTCGTCATCCACCACCAGCATTTTCCAGGCGGGAAGGATCATGTCCACTTCTGAGGGCTCGGCCTTTTCCAGATCCAGAATCACCTGGAACTTGGATCCCTTGTTCAGCTCGCTCTCCACGGTGATCTTGCCGTCCATGGCATCCACGATGTGCTTCGTAATCGCCATGCCTAGCCCCGCCCCTTCCGTCTTGTGCACGCGCATGGTGTCCACCCTGGAATAGGAGTCGAAGACATGCTTCAGGAATTCCCCGGACATTCCGGTGCCATTGTCCGCCACGGTGATATGTGTCCGGACATAATTCTCGCCCTTTTCGGGGGGATTCTCCTCCTGGTACAGGGAGAGCTGGATCAGGCCGCCCTCCTGGGTATATTTCACGGCATTGGACAGGAGGTTCAGCAGGACCTGGTTCAGGCGGACGCTGTCGCAGTATACGTCCTCCGATATGATATTGTGGATATGGACGTTGAAGTTCTGGCTCTTCCCCTTTACCTGAGGCTGCACGATGCCCACCACGCCCTCGATCGCCTCCTGGAGAGAGACCCGCTCCGCGGTCAGGGTCATCTTGCCGCTCTCGATTTTGGACATGTCCAGCACATCGTTGATCAGGCCCAGCAGATGCTTGCCGGACAGGGTAATCTTCTTCAGGCAGTTCATCACCTGATCCTTTTCGTCGATATGGGCCGTGGCGATGGCGGTCATGCCCACGATGGCGTTCATGGGCGTGCGGATGTCATGGCTCATATTGGAGAGGAAGGTGCTCTTGGCCCGGGTGGCCGCCAGGGCTTCCTCGCGGGCCGCTTCCAGATCCCTGAGCTGCTTGCAGGTCATCCGGAAATAGATATAGAAGATGACCAGCAGCACTGTGAGGATGATGAAGCCCACCAGCACAGTGGCGAAGGTCCGGTTTGCGTTGAGGCTCTCCACGGTTTCGTTCAGGGGGCCGAAGGGCAGCACTGTCACCAGATGCCATTCCGAATAGGGGAGCAGCGTACAATAGATCTGCTGGCTGGTGTTCCCCAAATCCAGGACGGTGGAATAGCTCTCCTTCTTTTCCATGGCATCGGAAAGTTCCCGGACATAAGCATCTATCTTCCGGTGGTCGCTGGCCGGATAGCGCTGGTACAGGCTTTCGAAGTAATCCTTGTAGTCCATGCCCGTATCGCTGATGATGAAGCTGCCGTCCTTGCGGATGATGTTGGAGGATATCAGGGCGTTCTCCTCGTCCGTGCCCAGCATGGCGCTGATGTAGTCTATGGGGACGGCGGCCACCAGGGCCATGCATGCCTCGCCGTTTTCCATGGGATAGTCCGCGCTGATGCCCAGGATGACCACCTCGGTGCCCAGGGAATCATAGCCCACGGCTATCTTTTTCTCGTGGCGCAGAAGGGACTCCCGGAAGGAATCCGGATCCGCGAGCTGGATAGGGTTCCCGTCCAGCATCTCCATTTTCCCGTCCGCGGAATACAGGGCCAGATAATTGAAGTTCCTGACGCCGGACCTGTAGACCAGCTCCTTGTACAGCTCGTCCCTGCCGGCCATATCTGACGGGACTACCTCCACTATCGCTTCGGCCTGCTCCAGTTTCAGCTCGATCAGTGTGCGGAAGTGGGCTGTGATATGGTTGTTGATACCGGCCATGTACAGGTCGCCCACTGTATGTATGGATTTTTCGCTCTCCCTGCTGATATAGCGGCCCAGGCAGATAAAGGCCCCGATGCTGATCAGCAGCAGCAGGGTGAAGCTTCCGATTAAAAAATAGGTTGTGTGATTTCCATTCTTGATTCTGCGGATTTCCATGCTTGTCCTTTCACTGTAAGAGGTTCTTTCATTGATAAAGGTATCATACCATAATTTCGTGCGCTTCGGCGCACATGGAATCAAAAGTTGACTCAGTTCCCTTCTGAGTCAATATTATACCATATTCACAGAAAAAAGCAATTTGCATTACGTACTTGTTTTGCGGTTGTTTTGTCCGGAGTATTGACATGGGATTCAGGTTCGGGGTAAGCTTGAATCCGGGACATGCCGTCCCGGGGATTTGGAAAACAGACGAAATTGAGGTATAAAATATGCGTATTTTAATTGCAGAGGACGAGGTGGAGCTTGCAGGGGCCTTGAAATTCCTGCTGGAAAAGAACAGATTCTCCGTGGACGTGGTCCATGACGGGGAGGAGGCGCTGGAGCGGTTCCGGGGCGCGGCCTATGACGTGATCGTGCTGGACATTATGATGCCCGGGGCGGACGGGATGGAGGTGCTGGCCGGAATCCGGGGGAGCGGCTCCGCGGTTCCCGTGCTGATGCTGACCGCCAGAGGGGGGATCGAGGACCGGGTGGCCGGGCTGGAGGCGGGGGCGGACGACTATCTGCCCAAGCCCTTCGCCGGCAGGGAGTTCGTGGCCAGGGTGAAGGCGCTCTCCCGCAGGAACGCCGGATGCCCGGAGGCGCTTCTGGCCTTCGGGGACGTGAGCCTGGACCGCAACCGGTACATGCTGGGCTGCGGGGAACAGTGGGTGCGCCTGAACAATAAGGAGTTCCAGCTGGCGGAGCTCTTCCTGCGGCACCCCCGGTTCGTGTTTTCCACCAGCCATCTGATGGACAGGATATGGGGGCAGGATTCCGAGTCCGGCATCGACGTGGTCTGGACGCACATCGGATTTGTGCGCAGGAAGCTCAAGCAGATCGGGAGCCGGGTGGAAATCAGGACGATCCGGGGCGCGGGCTATTCGATGGAGGAGACGGGATGCTGAAGAAAATGCGCAGACGCTTCATCCTGGCGGCCATGGCGGCTTTCGGGACGGTGATGGTGATGCTGCTGGCGGGAATCAATCTTGTGAATTTTTGTAAGACCACATCCGTCCGGGACCAGATGGCGGAGAATCTCCTGGGCCGGGAGCAGCGGGCCTTCCACAGGCCCCAGGCCCCGCTGCCCCCCATGGCGGACATGCCGGGGGGAGGGCCGGAGGCGGAGTTCACCACCCGCTTTTTCGCTGCCCACTGCGACCCGGAGGGGCACATCCTGTTCATCGCCAGAGACCATATCTCCTCCATAGATGAGGATATGGCCGGAGAATATACGGAGAAGGTCCTCGCCGGGGGGAAGACGAAAGGTTATTACAAGGAATATCGGTATCTCGTCAGCAGGGACGAGAGGGGAATCACCGTCCTGTTCCTGAATGTGGCGGATTCCCTGCAGTTCATGCGCACCTTGTTTATCGTGTCCCTGGGGACGGGGGCGGGCAGCCTGGTTCTGGTCTTCCTCCTTGTCCTGTTCTTCTCCCGGTATGCCATCCTTCCCTTTGCGGAGAACATAGAGCGGCAGAAGCGGTTCATCACGGACGCGGGACATGAGCTGAAGACGCCCATCGCCTCCATCGCGGCCAGCGCGGATGCGGCGGCCATGGAGCATGAGGGGGACCGGTGGATCGAGAACATCCAAAAGCAGACGGTGCGCCTGGGCAGGCTTGTGAACGATTTGGTGGCGCTCTCCAGGCTGGACGAGGAGGCGCCTTTTCCGGAGAAGGAGGATTTCTCCTTAAGCGATGCGGCCTGGGAGGCGGCGGAGCCCTTCGCGGCGCTGGCGCAGGCCAGGGGAAAGCGCTACGCCCAGCGCATAGAGGATGACCTGGTGCTCCACGGGGACAGGGATTCCGTCCGCCAGCTCATATCCATCCTTCTGGACAATGCGGTGAGGCACTCGGACGAGGGCGGGGATATCTGCATGGAAGTCTATAGAAAGCGGGGCAGGGCCTGTATCCAGGTGGAGAATAGCTGCAGCCTGCCCCAGACACAGGATTTAAGCAGGCTGTTCGACCGCTTTTACCGGGTGGATCAGTCCCGGTCTGCCCGGACCGGAGGCACAGGAATCGGCCTGTCCATGGCGCAGGCGATCGTCCAGGCCCACGGGGGCAGAATCCAGGCGAAGAGGCCGGACGGGGAGCGTATCCTGATAAAGGCTTCCATCCCCATGGCCCCCTTCTCCTGAATTGTTCAAAAAAGATACACAGTTTATTTCAGGTACATTTCAGGAGCTCCCTTTATACTTTCCCTATGCACCGGGAGAACGGTTCCCAGGGCCCGGGCGGGCACAGGGACAGGACAGGGAGGACAGGGATGGAGCAGAGGGAGGGCTTTCGCCATGAGCTGAAATACGGTATCGGGTATCTTCAGTATCTGGAAATCCAAAGCCGGCTGCGGCGGCTGATGCGTACAGACCCGCACGGGGATGCGGCGGGCAGATATCTGATAAGGAGCATTTACTTTGACAATTTTACGGACAAGGCCCTGCGGGAGAAGGTGTACGGCGTCCCGCGCCGGGAGAAGTTCCGCATCAGGTATTACAATGATGACTTCTCCTTCATCCTCCTGGAGAAAAAGGTCAAGGAGGATTCTCTGTGCCGGAAGTACGATGCGGAGATCGCGGAGGGGGAATGCAGGAGGCTGCTGGAGGGAGATACGGGCTGGATGCGGGGGCATCCGGCGGCCCTGGTGCGGGAATTGTACGCGAAGATGGGGTATCAGGCGCTGCGCCCCAGGGTACTGGTGTCCTATGTGCGGGAGGCCTATCTCTACGGGCCGGGAAACGTGCGGATCACCTTTGACTCCCATATCAGGAGCGGCATGTACAGTCGGGATTTCCTGGGGGAGGGGAGGACGGACGTAAGCGTGGGGGAGGCCCCCGGAGACATGGTGCTGGAGGTCAAATACGACGCCTTCCTGCCCTCCGTCATCCGGGACCTGGTCCAGACGGGCGGGCTGAGGCAGCAGGCCTTCTCCAAATACGGGGCCAGCAGGAGGTTTGGTTAGTGCGGCGGTGCGCTGATTGGGCAGGGATTCATGCAGTGGGGCGCCGGGAACATGGCAGAGGAATATCGGGAGGATATAAGATGAATACATTTCAGGACATTTTCAAATCAGGATTTCTGGAGAGCGTGACGGAATTTTCTTTGGTGGATACTTTGGTGGGCATGGCGTTCGCCGTTGCGATAGGGCTGTTCATTTTCGTGGTCTATAAAAAGACCTTTGCCGGGGTCATGTATTCCACGGGCTTTGCCATGACGCTGATCGGGCTGGCCCTTGTGACTACGCTGGTCATCATGGCCGTGACATCCAATGTGGTGCTTTCTCTGGGCATGGTGGGCGCGCTCTCCATCGTCCGCTTCCGGGCCGCCATCAAGGAGCCCATGGAAATCGTGTACCTGTTCTGGTCCATCGCGGCGGGCATCGTCATCGGGGCCGGCATGATACCGTTGGCGGTGCTGGGCTCCGGTATGATCGGATGTATATTGCTGCTTTTTTCAAATCGAAAAATACACGAAAATCCGTATATATTGATACTGGACTGCGGCGATGAAAGGGCGGAGGACTCCGCCATGGCGATTGCCAGGGAAGCTGTGGCGCGGCTTTCCGTGAAGTCCAAGACCGTGAATGCCGCCGGGATCGAGCTGACCATGGAGATCCGCATGAAGGACGGGGAGACGGCCTTCGTGAACCGGCTCAATGCCGTGGACGGGGTGAGCAGCGCCACGCTGGTGAGCTATAATGGGGAGTATATGGCCTGAGAGGCTGGAGGCGGGGGCAGGGCGGATGACAGCCAGGGCAGGCGACAGCTCAGCCGGACAGGACGAACGCCAGAGCAAACAATAGACAGGGCGGATAAGGAACAGTCCGCCCGGAAAGGAAAAGGCATGATCAGCAGCAGATATGCGGTGAAAACAGCGTGCATCGCCATGGCCGCCGCCGTCCTGCTCTGCGTCCTGGCGGTGGCGTTTCCCCACAGGCTCGTGGAAGCGGTGGGCGGAAAAGGCATTGCCATGGAGTATGAGGCGGAGCTGTTCGGCGAAGATTCGGTGATTCAAATCGACATCCGGATGGAGGATGGGGCATGGGAGGAGATGCTGGACAATGCCATGGCGGAGGAATACTATTCCTGTGACGTGACGATTAACGGCCATGAACTTCGGAACGTGGGAATCCGGCCCAAGGGCAATACCAGCCTGTCCGCCATTGCCGCAGATCCGGACACGGACAGGTACAGCCTGAAGCTGGAATTTGACCACTATGTGGATGGACAGACCTGCCTGGGGCTCGACAAGCTGATTCTGAACAACAATTACGCCGATGCCACGAATATGAAGGAGGCCATCGTCTATGATATGTACCGGTATCTGGAGGCGGATGCCTCCCTGTACAATTATGCTGAAATTTCGATAAATGGTACGTACTGGGGCGTATATCTGGCGCTGGAGGCCGTGGAGGACAGCTTTCTGCTGCGCAACTACGGGGTGGAGGGCGGAAACCTCTATAAGCCGGAAGGGATGGATATGGGAGGCGGGCCCGGTATGGAGAGGGACGGCTTTCCGGACAGGAGCAAGGGCGGACAGGAAGGACAGAATATGCCCGGGGAGGGCGGCAGGCCGGGAGAGGATGGAACTTCCTTCGGAGGAGGGCTTCCTTTCGGAGGAGAGTTTCCTGCCGGAGAGGGACTTCCTGCCGGAGGCGAGTTTCCCACTGGAGAAGGGCTTCCTGCCGGAGGAGAGCTTCCCGCTGGAGAAGGACTTCCTACCGGAGGAGAGCTTCCCGCTGGAGAAGGACTTCCTACCGGAGGAGAGTTTCCCACTGGAGAAGGACTACCTTTTGGAGGAGAGCTTCCCGCTGGAGAAGGATATCCTACCGAAGGCGAGCTTCCCACTGGAGAAGGATATCCTACCGAAGGAGAGCTTCCTACCGGAGAAGGATTTCCCACCGAAGGAGAGCTCCCTTCCGGAGAAGGTCAGCCTTGGGAGGATATGGAAGAATGGCCGGAGCCTTCGGAAGACCTGCCGGGAAATGCGCCGCCGGAAGGCCTGCCAGGGGACATACAGGACCCCGGCCAGGGCGGTCAGGGGGACGGAGACGGCTCCACGCAGCAGCAGCCCGGAGGCATGCCCTTCGGAGGACGTTTCTCCATGGGCTCGGGCGGAGCGGATCTGAATTACACCGACGATGACCTGGACAGCTATTCCACCATATGGGAGGGGGAAGTGACGGACAGCGGCAAAAAAGACCACAAAAGAGTAGTAGAAGCGCTGCGCAACATCAGCCAGGGAAGAGAGCTGGAGCAATCCCTCGACATCGACAATGTGCTGAAATACATGGCCGTGCATACCTTCTCCGTGAACCTGGACAGCCTCTCCGGCAATATGGCCCACAACTATTACCTGTATGAGAACGACGGAAAACTGAACATCATTCCGTGGGATTACAATCTGTCCTTCGGAGGGATGGGCATGGGCGCAGGGGACGGCGCGTCTGGAATGATCAATGACGCCATCGATACCCCCTTTCAGGGGACGGACTTTTTCGACGCCCTGCTGGAGGACGAGACCTATCTTGCGAAATATCACGAATATCTGCGGAAGCTGACGGAAGAGTATGTGTCCGGCGGGAGGTTCGAGGAGGTCTATGGCCGCATCCGGAGCCAGATCGACAGGCTGGTGGAGACGGACCCCACGGCGTTCTATCCTTACGCGGAATATGACGCCGCCGCCGGGATGCTGTACCGGACCGTGCTGCTTCGTGCAGAGAGCATCCGGGGACAGCTTGACGGCTCCATCCCTGCCACGGATCAGGGGCAGCGGGAGGATGCCTCCGGGCTGATCGACGCCTCCTCCATCGACATTGAGGCCATGGGCGTGTTCGACATGGGCGGAGGAGTTGACTATTTCCGCCGTTCGGATTATACTGGAAAAGGAAATCAGAAAAAGTAGATCCGTACAGGAGGAAATGCGACATGGCATGGTACGATGAGGCAATCTTTTACCATATCTACCCCCTGGGGCTTACCGGAGCGCCCAGGGAGAATTCCTACACAGAGCCGGTGCACCGGCTGAACACCCTGATTCCCTGGATAACCCATATCAGGGAAATCGGCTGCAACGCGGTCTATATCGGGCCCCTGTTCGAGTCCGTGGGGCATGGATATGAGACCACGGATTACAAAAAGCTGGACAGCCGCCTGGGCACCAACGAGGACCTGACGAACTATGTGGCGGAGTGCCACAGGCAGGGCATCCGGGTCATCCTGGACGGCGTGTTCAACCATACGGGACGGGACTTCTTCGCCTTCCGGGACATCCGGGAGAAGCGGGAGAATTCCCCTTACAGAGACTGGTACCGCAATGTGAATTTCTGGGGGAACAACCAGTACAACGACGGCTTTTCCTACGAGAACTGGGGCGGCTATGACCTGCTGGCCAAGCTGAACCAGTCGAACCCCGCGGTGAGGGACTATATCTGCGATGTGGTGCGGTTCTGGGTCAGCGAGTTCGACATCGACGGCATAAGGCTGGACGCGGCGGATGTTCTGGATTTCGATTATATGAAATCGCTGCGCCGTGTGGCTGATGAGGTGAAGCCGGAATTCTGGCTCATGGGCGAGGTCATCCACGGGGACTACACCCGCTGGGTCAACGAGGGGACCCTGCACTCCGTCACCAATTACCATCTGCACAAGGCCCTGTACTCCGGGCACAACGACCACAACTACTTCGAGATCGCCCACACGGTGAAGCGTCTGTACGGCATGGGCGGGAACAGGCCGGACGGACTGAAGCTGTACAACTTCGTGGACAACCATGATGTGGAGCGAATCTACACGAAGCTGAACAACAAGGCCCATTTCGCGCCGGTGCATGTGCTCTTGTACACGCTGCCGGGCGTGCCTTCCGTCTATTATGGCTCGGAATTCGGTATAGAGGGTAAAAAAGAACGATATTCCGATGACTCCCTGCGCCCCGCGCTCTCCCTGTCGGATTTTGGCGACGCTCTGGAGAAGAATGCCTGCACGGGCCTGATCGCTGCGCTGGGCAAGGCGCGGCAGAAGATAAAGGCGCTTTCCTACGGGGACTATCAGGAACTGCTGCTGACCAACCGCCAGTACGCTTTCTCCAGGAACTATAACGGGGAGTCCGTCCTGGTCACGGTGAACAATGACGACAGCGACTATGTGATGACCCTGCCCGCGGGGAACGCGGCGGAATATGTCGGCGCCCTCAGCGGCCAGCGGGTGAGCGTGGCCGGAGGCCATATCGCCGTGAACGTAAAGGCGAATTCCGGGGACATCTGGGTACCGGGAAACGGGGAGTGGACAGAGGATGTGCCCCAGGATGCTTCCGATAAGGAAGCGGCGGAGGAGACTGTCAATCAAAGCCCTGAGCAGCCCGGGGCCGGGGAGACGGCTCAGGCTGCCGGACAGAAGGTATCCGGCGGGGAAGCCGCACCGGAGACGGCTGAGGACACCGCTGAGGAGACCGCACGGAAAGCGCCCGGCCAGGGGACAGTGCCTCAGGAAGCGGTACAGGACGGGAGCTGCGGCGACATGGCTTCCGGAAAGCCTGCCCACGAGGAGGAAGCCCCGGCGGAGCCAGCAGACAGCCAGGGAACCGGACAGGAGGCAGAAGCCCTCAGGACAGAGGTTCCGGGGCCTGCGGACGGAAAGGCTGCCGCGGAGGAGGCATTGAAAAAGGTGTTCGAGGAGGGAAAGATCGCCGGACTCCAGGAAGCAATCCTGGCCATCATGGAGAAGAACGGCCCCGTCACCGACCAGATGCGCAGGGACGTGACGGAGAACGTGTACCATGACTCCCTGATAGCGTGGGTGAAGAGCTTCCGCTGAGGCGGAGAAGAAGCGATTGCCTGCGGTGGATAGTAGAGGACACAGCTTTCCCGGTGCCATGGCCGTCATGAAGCCGGGAAAGCCGCCGCAGGCATTCCTCATATCGCTATTACGTTATTTCTTCTATGAAAAAATCGTCCATACAACACCGCCCGCCCGTGTACACAAGCAGCGGAAATTCACTGTAATGGGTCATCCCCAGCTCTCTCAATATCATGCCGATATTCTGGCGGTCAGGCGGCACCACCCGCTCCCTGACAAAGCGCCTGGCCCATTTGTCATCGATTTCCCGGATGCCCTTCCTTGCCAGGATGCCCGGGATGGCCGGCAGGTCATCGGGGTCCGCGGACAGGGGGATTGAAATATGGTACAGGTCCTTGTCCTCGTCATAAGAGAGGACAGCGTATTCCCTTTGTCCCGTTGACAAACCATTATCCTCTTTGATGAAAAATCTTCGCAATTTCATCCCTTCTTTCCCAGATCATGTCCCGGACGCAGCACCAGAACTGCAATGGGACTGCCCCATCCCCTGACTGCCTGCATTTTTCCATGTCTTTGAAAATAACGGCTTCGCTGAAATCCGCCTTTACTGTTTCAGCGATCATTTCCCCCGGGACCTTTCTCAGATTCTCCGCAAGCGACATGGTTCCCACATAATTATTCACAGGCCCGTCCTTATGCCGGTCAAAGCTTTCCATAGCCCTGCCGTCCTGATAGCAGGAAAACAGCAGGGACAGTCCGTTGTCGAATACAGGAGCCATGCGGTATAGCCCCTTTTTCTCAAGCACTTCAATGTTCGCGCCATGGCGGTCGCGGTTGCAGATCAGATAATCCAATATGAAAATGTCATAGAAATACCGCTCCAGCCCATTGCGCAGGATAAATGCCCAGACATCCTCATCCTGCATTTTGTTTATCTCAAAATATGTCTCAAATGTCAGCTTGTGTTCGCCAGCCTTTTTAAAGTCTGTGGACCTTGTGAGCCATGTCCGATAATTTTTGCCGTCTATTCTCACTTCCGCATGGAGGAGATCGTATTCCAGATGAGGTATATGCAAAGCGGCGGCTATATTCTGCGCCACGATTTCATTCAGGCACTCATGGCCGTAAATTCCCCTGAGCGTATCGAAATTCGACAATTTGTAATAATATTTCATTCCACCGGACTGCTCATAGGATTTCAGGAAGCTTCCTGCCGTCCCTGATGAGTTCCTTGACAAAGTCCATGTCAAATATGTGAGATCCGTGACATCGCAATAAACCATCCTCGATTCCTCCGTTTTTACTATAGCATGGTTGGAAATCTGGCGCAAGACAGCATATAAAAAATGGAAGCTTAATCCGGCCTTAACATATTATCAACACTTGCTTAACCTGATTTTAAGATATCCTGGCCCTCATTCCGCTTATACTATAAGAAAAGCGGCATTGACAGAAGCGCTGCGGAAAAGAGGTAAGGGAACATGGTGCATATACGGAGGATGACAGTGCTTGCCTGCGCCGCCATGCTGGCGGGAGCCCTGAGCGGATGCGGGAAAAGGGACACAGGCGGAAGCGTGGCCACACAGCAGACGAAGGGCAGATGGGTGGAGACAAGGCAGGAGCTGCCGGAGGGGCTGGAGGCATGGGAGCCCCGGCAGATATTTTCCGTGGATGGGGAGATACATCTGCTGGCCTCGAAAAGCGAAGATGACAGGATTGTCTTCTCGGAGTGGGCCGCACAGGAAGAAACCTTCACCGATGTGACACAGAGCTGGCTGGCTTCAGTGGAGCTGCCCTGCGGGGAAGCCGTGGGCGTCATGCTGGCCCAAAGCGGGGACGGCGCACAGTATCTGGCCGCCAGATATGCCCTGCCGGAAGAGACATCCTACAGGAGCTGCCTATGGAAGAACGACGCCGGCCAGGCAAGGGACATCACGCCGGAGAAATGGACGATACTGAATGAGGAATGGGGCATGTACGAGAGCCTCCGGGGAATCGCGGCGCTGGAGGACGGTTCCCTGTTCGCCCTCACCTACACTTCCATGGACCTGCTGTCAGGGGAGGACGGGCATGTGCTGGAAAGCGAAGAAATATCCGCGCAATATGATGAAACAGTGGTGTCCGACGGAGCGAATATCTACCTGTGCGCCACAGAGAATCCCGGCATGCAGATAGAAAAGCGCCAGGGCGGCCGGGGCGGCAGCGTGACCAAAATCGACTTTCCCACAGACAGCGCGTATAGAGCGAATGTCTGTGCCACAGAGGAGAAAGACCTGATCGTGGCAGGCACGGACGGCATTTTCCGCCGCCGGGCAGAAGCGGATACCTGGGAGAAGCTGCTGGACGGCCTGGAGACGGATTTCGCCATGACCGATTGCCAGTGCGCGGGGCTGGCCGTTCGGGAAGACGGCAGCATCTACGCGCTGTTTCAGGAATCGGGAGGCGGCGCGAGGCTGAACCGCTATGCTTATGATCCGGAGGCGGTGGTCGAGATAGAGGAGGAGCTGCATCTGTACACTGTCTATGAGAGCCCTCTCCTGCAGCAGGCCGCCGTCATGTACCACAGGGAGCATCCCGAGGTGGCGATTACGATACAGTACGCCTATTCCGCCTACGACAGCGGGGAGGCTGATTACAATGCAGTCTACCAGGAGCTCAATACCCTGCTGATGGGGGAGGATGCGCCGGATATCCTGGTGCTGGATGGGCTGGACATGGATTCTTTCATGAAAAAAGGCCTGCTGGCAGACATCGGGGAGGCTGTAGGCCCCATGGAGGAGCGGGGAGAGCTGCTGTCCGGAATTACGGGAAATTATATTCAGGAAGACGGCAAGCGCTATATCGTGCCCCTGCAGTTCGGCTTCAACATGGCCTTGGGGAGGGATATCGAAGCGGAAAACATGGCATCCCTGGAGGCTCTGGCGGATTTCCTGTCCGGGACGGAGGAGAATTACCTGGGCCCTCAGACAGTCGGCGAGCTGGTGGATAAGTTCTACCCTTATTTCTGCGGGGATATCGTGAAAGGAAAGCAGTTGGACAGGGAAGCGCTGGGCGGCAGGCTGGAGTGCCTGAAAAAGATTGCGGACAGCTGCGGCATTGTGGAATCCAGAGGAAAGGGGGAGCGGGCCTACAGCATGTGGGATCTGGCCTCCGGGGCAAAGCTTGCGTTCAGTGAGGCCACCGGATTCAAGAACTGCATGTTCCCCATAGCAATCGTGGATTATATCCAGGGAAGCTTTGCCGCCTATGAGAACAGCTTCCTGCCGCTCCTGCAGACAGGGATATGCACCAAGAGCCGGTATCAGGACACTGCGATGGATTTCCTGCGCCTGGCCCTGTCCGAGAGCGTGCAGGATAAGGACCATTACCTGGGGTTCCCGGTGAACCTGGCCTCTCTGGAGAAGCAGGCCCATGAGGACCGCTCGGAATCGGAGGCCTTCACATCCATAGAGGCGGAGGGCGGCGAGGTGGAATTCGCCATCAGGCAGTATTCCGATGAGACGGCGGAGGCTCTGCTGGCCATATGCAAGGCCCTGGATAAGCCGGCGATGGAGGATGCGAAGATACGGGAGGTATTGACCGAGGCGCTGGGGGCATATCTGGAGGGCTCGCAGACCAATGAAGCCACTGTCCAGAGGATAGAGGACGGGCTGAAGATGTATCTGGCGGAGTGATGCCGTCCTTGGCAATGGACTTTTCCGAGCCTGCCGGGCAGCGCGCATGTGGTCATTGTTTACAGATTGTAGATGTCTCAGCGAAGCGCTTTCGCGCGCATTTTGCACGAAAATCACGAGACAGCAAGCGCATATGCATCGCCCGCCGTGAGATTTGAGGAACAGGTATTGACAGAAGAGGGAAAAATGTGTTATAGTCCCAGATGCAAATGAGTCGCATTTGCATCTGGGACTTTGTGGTGTGAGGGCAAAGCCCGGACGAATCGTGCAGCATTCGGAAAAGACTGACTTTGCCGAATGGCTGTCTTTGAACAGAAAGGATGTTTGCAATGCTGCATTTAATAGAGGACGCGCTCATGGACAGCGTGAAGCTGATTCCCTTTTTATTCCTGACCTATCTCGTGATGGAGTACCTGGAGCACAGGACGGGAGAACATGCCAGGAAGCTGATCCGGCGGCCGGGAGCCGCGGAGGATACGGGGCATTCCCCGCGGAGGCATTTCGCCGCGGGCCTGGCCGCGCCCATTGTGGGCGGGCTGCTGGGGGCCCTGCCCCAGTGCGGCTTCTCCGCGGCGGCATCGAACCTGTATGCCGGGCGGGTCATCACGCTGGGCACGCTGATGGCGGTGTACCTGTCCACATCGGACGAGATGCTGCCCATCCTGATTTCCCAGCGGGCCCCAGTGGGCATGATTCTGAAGATCCTGGCAGGCAAGGCCCTGGTGGGCATGGCGGCGGGGCTTGTCATCGACCTGCTTGGCCGCAACAGGGAGGGAAGACGAAAGCCCGACGGCATCCATGACATCTGCGAGCAGGAGCGCTGCCACTGCGAGAAAGGCATCCTGCGCTCCGCCCTGTCCCATACGGCGAAGATCGCGTTCTTCATCCTGGCGGTGAACCTGGGGCTGAATCTGATCCTGCACTTCCTGGGGGAGGACGCCCTGGGGACACTGATCCTGAACAGGCCTTTCGCGGGGCCTGTGCTGGCGGGGCTTGTGGGCCTGATACCCAACTGCGCCGGTTCCGTGGCGATCACCCAGCTGTACCTGTCGGGCTCCATGGGGCTGGGGGCCGCCATGGCAGGGCTGCTGGCTGGCTCCGGGGTAGGGGTGCTGGTGCTTTTCCGGGTGAACCGCGACAGGCGGGAGAACCTGAAGATACTGGGGCTGCTCTACGCGATTGGCGTGGCGGCTGGGATTGCCGTGGAGTGGATTGGACTGGCGTAAGAATGCGGGAGGGCATACATGGACGCTGACAAGAGGAGCATCGGATACGGATTGCGGAAAGAGAACTGGAGGAAACTATAATGAACAGGAAACTGAAAGTTCCCGCGGAGGGGATGCCTTATGCGGACTGCGGAAAGGAAATATCCTATCCTCAGGGCTTAAAATGGACAAAGCAGAGGAAGAGCGTCTACAGGGTGCTCTGGGAGACGGCGGAGCCGCTGAATGCCATCCAGATTTATCAGCGGGCATCGGCGGGGGAAGACAGCGGGGAATATGCAGTCTCTACCATTTATCGTATCCTGGCGGCTTTTGAAGAAAAAGGGCTGGTGGAAAAAAGCACATGGACGGAGGACGGCACGGCAGTCTACGGGTTGAACAGAGGGGGCCATACCCATTACGCGGTATGCCTGAAATGCCACAGCCGGATTCCTCTGCAGAACTGTCCTTTCAGCCATGTCCGTCTGGAAGAGGAGATGGAGGAGTTTACCGTTACAGGCCATAAGCTGGAACTGTACGGATATTGCGGGAATTGCCGACGAGAGGAATGATTCCTGCTGCTTCCTTTCCGTGCGTATGTGGCGTAGCTGCCTCCCCATCAGGGCGCACATATTAGGCCTTGCCCTCAAACACCTCACGCTTCCGATGCCCTCCTTACAGGCATGGGTCTTCCTCTTCTCATGGTCCTGCTGCCTGATTTTACAGAGTGGCGTACATTGCACCTGCCGAAGCGGCATAATCCTGCAGGAACCGGCCGCCGTTGTAGGAGGGCAGGGTAGGATTAAGCTCGGTAAGCATTACTGCTCTGCCGAGCGCGGCACGGGAAGCGGAGCCAGCCAACATGATTTTCACAGACTCCAAAAGGGCGGTGACAGAAACCAGCAGGCTGGGTTTTTCCTCCATGTAATTACAGATTTGTTCCAGCAACGCGGTATAGAGACGAGAGGAATCAATGGTGAATGCGTGTGTGGTTCTGGTGGTCATGACAGTGATGGAAAAGGGCTGCCAGATACCGGTAAAAGTGTTATACAGAAAGCTTTTTCCGTTTTCATACTGTACGTAGTAGCTTTCACAGTATTTTCCGTCCGCATGGGATCGGCCCAGATATTTTACCCAACTGGCACCGGTGCCAAGAAGCGCGCCTGCGGCTTCCACGATATGGATGCCGTAATTGAATTCGTCTACTCCGCTTGTGCCGAACAGCTGCACTGTTTCTCCGCGCTCCTCAATCGGCCGGTTCAGATATTCCTGTATTTCATAACAGTAACGTACACTGGAACAGCCCAGAATAATGGCGCCGTTGGCAGTCAATTCCTCCACCCGTCTGCAGTCTTCCAGATTGCCTACCAGGGGCTTGTCAATGAAAACGGGCTTCTTTCTGTCAAAAAAGGGCTGGGCACAGCGGAGATGGTCATCCCAGTTGCACCCATGGATGAAACCGATATCGCACATGTCTGCCAGCTCTTCCAGGCTGTCGCAGTGTTTCACAAGCCCGAAACGGCGCATAAATCCGTTTACCTCTTCCTTTCCCCTGAAAGAGTCATTATATACCCCCACATACTTGGCCCTGCCCATCTGTTCGAGGGCCTCGCCAAAGCCCAGAGGATGGGAAGTATCAATATTGACTGCCCCAATCCGTATCATAATCGCTTCCTCCTTGTATTAAGGTATTTTTTGATTACTGGCTCATCGTATCACAGTTGATGGGAGAAAGCTTTGCAGATTTTACGGCTTTTTTTGCACTTTATCTTATCTGTCAGGGAAAAGTAAAATATCGGTTGCTGGAATGGAGCATCCTGTATTCTATTGGAGTGCAATTTTCCTTGCTTTTGAAGCACCGACTGAAATAATGGATGCTCTGGAATCCCACCAGCTCTGCGATATCGCCGATGGAAGTATCAGTATTGACCAGAAGCTCCCGGGCTTTCTGCATGCGGATGGAATTCACGTATCGAATAGGTGTGGTATGATAGAGCTCCTTGAACATATTGGTAAGGGTGGTTTTGCTGGCATGTGCCGCCAGAGCCATATCATCCAGACTGATGATATGGGAATAATGGACCTGGATATATTCCATCAGGGAAGCTACATCGACACCCCGGTATGTTTTTACAGGTATCTGCTCTGCTGTCCGGGACTGCAGTGCCGGCGCGTCGTCAGAGGCTTCCCGAATCAGATTGACCAGCATTTCAAATAAATGGTTGCAGACAGTAGGATAATAGTATTTCTGCTTTTCCGTGCTTTCTCGGATGATTCGTTCAAAACACTGGGCATACCAGGAATAATTCCCTGAAACAAAGGGCAGGCTGATTTTGGTAAGATCCTCAAAAAGAGGCTGGCTTTGAACCGAAAATTTGATATCCAATATAAGAGGAGGCTGGTTGGGGGCAGTGTGTATAGCATGAAACAACTGTGGCCTGACCAGATAAATCTGCTGGGGAAGCACAGAAAAATCATCGTTTTCAATCATAATATGACAAATTCCCTCTGAAAAGGCAAAGAGCTGGAAAAAAGTGTGGTTGTGGGGATTGTTTTCCCAGTTCTGACGATATTTTCCACACCAGAGTACACTGCATACATTCATAGATACCTCCATTTCTGCACAGGCTGTCTGCGCCTGATTCCAGCGTCCAAGCCACAGAAAAGCAGGATGCCGGTTCATTACATTCACTACTGGAAATAAGTATAAGGCCCTTTCTCTTCTTCTGCAAGAAGGTTTTTTTTTATACAAAAAATGACGGATAATTTGCAAAGCATTCTGAAATCTGATATGTTATCATCCTTATTATACTACATAACGCCATAATTTATCATACTTCATTGGTTAAAGGTATATGGCTGGCATCATGTAGTCAGGTTACTCGTAAAATTTTAACTGTTAAGCAGTAAGGGCAATAAAAGGGCGTAAATGGGAAAGGGGAAAACATCATGGCCGGAGTGATAGAGAAAGTTTCTCTGCAGTTTGACAGAGAGCCGCTCATACAACCGTTTGGATTCAAGGGGGGATATCTGGACGAGCTGTGGCAGAGCTTCTGCGAAATCCATGTATCAGACGGAAAATCCGGCAGAGGAATGGGAGTGCAGAGTGTGCTCTGGGCGGATGCGGACACCTTTGTGGAGCATTCCCAGGCGGGAGCAAATGCAATGATGCTTGCGGTTACTGAAAAGGCGCTTGGGCTGTTAAAGGGAAAGAAGTTTACCGACCCTATTGCGCTGATGCACACTATTTTTCCGGAATGCCATGCGTATGCTTCCATGCTTACAGGAAACCGCAGGCTGCCTGCCACCTTTGTATTGAATGCGCTTGTGCCGGTGGATTTTGCACTTTGGCAGATTGCGGCAGCGGAGGGAGAAATGAAAGATTTCTCTGCTCTGACGGAACGGTTCTGCCCGGCCATGGATCAGCGGCACGAGAAGCTGGGAGCCATTCCTCTGATTAGCTATAATACGCAGGCGGATGAGACAGAGGCGCTTTTAAGGGAAGGGATTTTCCTTTTGAAGATTAAGATTGGGGCGAATCCGGGCGGACGCAACGACTTGGAAGAAATGTGCCGTTGGGATATCGAGCGGATTGCTCAGATTCATAAGATTGCGGCCTGTTACGAAACACCCCATACGGATTGTGGACATCCGGTCTATTATCTGGACGCCAACGGGCGCTATGACAGCAGAGAACGGCTTGAGAGATTTCTGGATGGGGCAGCGGCATGCGGAGCTTTGGAACGAATCGTTCTTCTGGAAGAACCTTTTCCTATGGACTCCGGGATTTGTGTGGAAAGATTTCCCGTGCGCATAGCGGGAGACGAAAGCATACACAGCGCAGAGGACGCGGTACGCTGCATAGAAGAACTGGGATATGGGGCAGTGGCGCTGAAGCCTATTGCCAAAACGCTGAGCGTCTCTCTGGAAATTTATAAACAGGCGGCTAAGCGAGGGATTCCCTGCTTTTGTGCGGATTTGACGGTTCCGCCGGTCATGCTGGAATGGAATATGCAGGTGGCGGCAAGAATCGGAATCATACCCGGATTGAAAACTGGTGTGGTGGAAAGCAATGGCGCACAGAACTACCGAAACTGGAAAGAACTGCTGCACAGAAGCGGCCATCCGGATGCTGGCTGGCTGCACCCGCAAAATGGTGTATTCGACCTGACGGATTTTTATGGGCAATGTGACGTGCTGCGCGGATAGGGAATTCGGGACTACAGGTCAGAATAAAGCATGAAAGAAAGGGGGAAATATGGATAATTTCGAAGAAAAAGACACCTTTGGATTCGCTGTTATCGGATGTGGGTTAATTTCACGGTTTCACATCGGCGCTATCCGTGAAATTGATGATGCTTTCCTGGCAGGGGTCTACGATCAGAATCCAGAGGCGGCCGTCAGGACGGCAGAGGAATATCATACGCATTGTTATCACAGCTTTGAGGAAGCGCTGGAAGATTCCGCGGTGGATGTGGTCTGTATCTGTACGCCCAGCTATCTGCATGCATCCATGGCGTGCAGCGCAGTGGAGGCAGGGAAAGCTGTTCTGGTGGAAAAGCCTCTGGCCTTAAGGCTGGAGGACTGTGACCGGCTGATTGCCCTGGCAGGGGAAAAGGGCATTCAGATTGGGACGGTTTCCCAACTGCGCTTCTCGCCTGCCATTGCCAAGGTAAAGAAGGCAATGCAGGATGGGACGCTGGGGAGACTGACAAGGGCAGACCTATATATGAAATATTATCGTTCCCAGGAATATTATGACCGAGGCGGCTGGAGAGGAACAGTGGAGAAAGATGGAGGTGGGGCTCTGATGAACCAGGGAATTCACGGAGTGGATCTGCTGCGGTATCTGGCAGGGCCGGTGAAAAGCATTTATGCGCTGAGCTCCACCAGAGTACATGATATTGAAGTGGAAGACACTCTGACGGCTGCGCTTTCTTTTCAAAGCGGCGCGCTGGGAGTGATAGAGGCTTCCACAGGCGACTGGCCTGGTGCGCCGCGGAGGCTGGAACTGAACGGCGAATGCGGCGTCATCATTTTGGAGGAGGACCGTATCGTGAAATGGGAAGTGGAGGGGGAGAAAGGATTCTCTTTGTATGAGCAAAACGAAGAAGAAACGGAATCCCACCGTGATCCTGCAAAGATTGATGCGTCAGGCCACATCTGCCAGATTCGGAATTTCATCAGTGCGCTGCGGGGTGAATCGGAGCTTCTGGTGGATGGCCAGGAGGGCAGAAAGGCATTGGAGATTATTCTTTCCGCCTATGCTTCCGCAGAGACGGGTAAGGCAGTTGCCCTGAGCATCTGAAGCCGCATACAATGGATAGATCAAAAAGGAAGGAGTTGTAAATATGAAGATTGCAATGTTATTGGAAGAAGAACTTCAAAGGGATTTATTTTCCCCGGCGGCCATGGAGGAACTGAACCGGTTGGGGGAGGTGGTCTGCAATGAGACCGGGGACAGGGATGAGGAAACGATAGGGAAGCTGCTTAAAGGAGCTGATATTGCCATCTCTTCCTGGGGAACCCCCCGGTTGACGGAAGAAATGCTACGCAACGCGCCAAATCTGAAACTGGTGGCACATGCGGCGGGAAGCGTGAAAGGCGTTGTATCGGATGAACTCTATGATAGAGGGATACGGGTGATTTCCAGTGCATGTGTTCTCAGCAGAGGAGTTTCCGAAATGGCGATGGGGCTGGCAATTGCCGCAGCCAAGAATGTCTTTGCCTATAATGCCGCCATCCACGCAGGAAACTGGCCTGCGGATAAAAATGAAGCGAGAGAACTTTTTGATATCAATGTGGGTGTGGTGGGATGCGGATTCGCAGGCGCGCATTTCGTCGAGCTGCTGCGGGAATATGGAGTACAGGTACTGGTATATGATCCCGGTCTGAGTAAAGAGCGGATTCGGGCACTGGGAGCCAGAAAGGTGGAACTGGAAGAAATCTTCAGGGAAAGTGATATTCTATCTTTGCATGCGCCCTCTATTGAGGCCACCAATCATATGGTAAATGAAGAGACTCTGGGGTGGATGAAAGATGATGCCATTCTGATCAACACAGCCAGGGGTTCCCTGATTGACGAGGCGGCACTGGCAAAATGTATGAAGACAGGAAAGCTGAAATATGCCTGTCTGGATGTGATGGATCCGGAACCGCCTGCAGCGGATAATCCGCTTTTCCAGATTCCCAACTGTATCTTTACGCCCCATGTGGCAGGCCTTGCCAATAACGGAAAACGGAAGATTGGTGTCCATATCTGTCAGGAAATCGAGCGGTTTGAAAAAGGGGAGACGCTGGTGACAGAGGTGACCAAAGATATGCTGGCCACCATTGCGTAAGGAGGATAATCTATGCCCTTGATTGATCTGTCAGCGAAAGAATTGCTTTCTTTCCAGGGAAGGACGCCGCGCCCGGCGGACTTTGATGCTTTTTGGGAAGAGGGAATCGCATGTGTGGAGGCGATGGTGGATGCCCCGAGGCTGCAGCCAGTGGAACTGGGAGTGCCAGGTGTATCATGCTTTGACCTCACTTTTACCGGAGTGGGCCGCCCCAGGCTCTAAGCGAAATATGTCAAAGCACGGCAGCAGGATTCTGACAGGCCTATTCTACTGGTTTTTCACGGTTACAGACGATCCAGTCCCTCCTGGCTGAATCTGATGCAGTATGTCAGCCTGGGATTTGATGTGATGGCCATGGACTGCAGAGGACAGGGCGGACGTTCTCAGGATGTGGGCGGCGTGCTCGGCACCACATATAGCGGCCATTTCATCCGGGGGCTGGACGATCCGGATCCACATCGAATGCTGATGCATCAGATTATGCTGGATACGGCCCGCCTAGCCCGGATTGCATCGGGAATGGGCAGTGGGAAAAATGTGTCGGTATCGGCGTTCGGAGCCTCCCAGGGAGGCGGCCTGGCCCTTGCCTGCGCGGCTCTTTTTCCAGATATGAAAAAGGTTGTGGCCATATGCCCGTTCCTGTGCGATTATCAGCGGGTATGGGAGATGGACTTGGGAGACACGGCTTATGCTGAGCTGAGGGAATATTTTAAGATGTTTGATCCCAGACATGAACGGGAGAAAGAGATTTTTACCAGGCTTGGCTATATTGATGTCCAGCATCTGGCTCCGCGGATCCGGGGAAAAGTGCTACTGATGACGGGGCAGATGGATACCACCTGTCCGCCCTCTGCGCAGTATGCGGCATATAATCGGATATGTGCGCCAAAACAGGCGCTCTTGTATCCGGATTATGGGCATGAAGTGGCTACGGATATGGAGGACATGGCATTGCGTTTTCTGATTTGAGTGCCGCCTGATGGCGGCAGAATGGCGGTTAAAATGAAAAAGAAAAGGGAAGGTATAAAATGGAACAGGATAAAAAGCGGCATGTTCGTATGGATTATCCTGATTCCGATTCTGATTCAGTATACCCTCACCAGTGTGGTTCCCATGTTGATTAGTTTCTTTCTTACATTTACTGACTGGAACCTGGTGGGGACATGGAATAATGTAGGGCTGGATAATTGGAAAAGACTTTTTTCAGATCGGGCTGTGTGGGATTCCTTGAAAGTATCGGTGATATATGCTCTGTATTCTGTGATACCTACAGTGGTAATCGGTCTGCTTCTGGCTCTGGCAGTGAATACCAGAAAGAAGGGAACGGCTTTTTTCAAAAGTGCGTGGTTTTTCCCGGTGATTACCTCGGTGGTAGTGGTTGCCAGCATCTGGAAATGGATGTTTACGGCGGAGGCCGACGGAATTATCAATCAGGTACTTGGGCTTTTCGGCATAGAGCCCCAGTTTTTCTTCGGTACGAGGCTGGCGCTGATTACAGTGGCTCTGCTGGGCATCTATCAGAGCGTGGGCACGGCAATGGTCTATTATTATGCCGGTCTCAAGGGAATCGATACGAATCTGCATGAGGCGGCGAAAGTGGACGGATGCACAGGAGCACAGGTGTTTTTTCATATCACATTGCCTCTTCTGCGTCCCACCATGGCGTATGTGCTGATCACGCTCACCAGCGGCGCGTTGAAAGTGTTCGATTCGGTTTATACCCTGTATAATCAGACAGGCGGTCCCCAGAACGCGGCCAATACGCTGGTGATGCATGTATACAGGACTGGATTTTTTAACATGCAGATGGGATATGCAAGCACCATCGCGTATCTGTTGTTTGCAATCATTATGATTATCTCCGTGATCCAGTATCGGATTACGAACCGGGATGTGGAATGAGGAGGCGCCAGTGAAAAAAAGAATACTTAATTTTTTCTTTTATGTGATATGTATCCTGCTGTGCGTAATTTTCCTTTTTCCCTTTGTGGTCATGCTGTTCGGTTCCCTGGATGGGGAGACCAAATACGCGGTCACGCTTACAAGCTGGTTTCCGACACAGTTCTCCCTGAAACAGTATCAGTCGGTGCTGAGTGTGGGAGGCAGGATGTCAAGGTGGGTGCTTAACTCTGTCATTATCAGTGTCATACCCACCATAACGGGAGTATTTCTGGATGCTTTGCTGGGCTATATTTTTGCCAAGAAAAGATTTCCGGGCAGACAGCTGATTTTCTGGTACTTCATGGCGGCAATCATGGTGCCCTATCAGGCGACAATCGTGTCCAATTACCTGCTGTACAGCTGGTTGGGCTGGATCAACACGTATTGGGCGTTCCTGATTCCGGGAATGTGGACTGTGCTGTATATGTTCATGATGCGACAGAATATTGCGGCGATTCCGGACGCGCTTCTGGAGGCGGCGCGAATCGACGGGGCGGGGGAATGGAGGACTTTTCTGCAGATTGTCCTGCCGGTGAGCAAGCCGGGACTGAGTACGGTGGCCATCTTTTCCTTTATGAATAACTGGAATAATTTTATGGGGCCGCTGATTTTTACCACCAGTGAGAAAATGTATAACCTGGTGGTAGGGCTTTCCAGCCTGAACCAGCAGAGCGCTTCTTTCAATATGCAGATGACGGCTGGCGTCATTACTTTTATCCCCATGTTCCTGGTATATATGGCGTTCCAGAAATATTTTGTGGACGGCATTACGGTGGGAAGTGTGAAAGGATAAAACATAAAACAGGTTACTGGCTTCCGTTGGAAGCTTGTTGATTAAAGTAAGGAGGGTATTATTTATGAAGATGAAAAAGGTATTGGCAATCGGTCTGAGTCTGGCGATGCTGCTGGGTCTTGCCGCATGCGGCAGTCCGGATTCCGGCGAGCCGTCTGCATCCGGGACCGGCACTGAGCCGGCCGCAGAGGAATCCGCACCGATGGAGGGAGAAGAGGGCACAGATAAGGAAGAGCCTGCCGCATCGGCAGAGGATGTATCCCTGACCATGTGGACATTTCCTTTCGGCACCGATGAACAGAGTGCGGAAGAACGCGCCAACTATGAAGCCATGGCGGCAGAGTTCGAAGCGTCCACGGGGATTCATGTGGATGTGGAAATTATCCCCTGGGGAAACAGAGAGACCAAGATGCTGACGGCAATCGCTTCCGGTGAAGGGCCTGATGTGATGTATCTGAATCCGGATATCCTGAAGCAGTTCCAGGCTTATGGCGTACTTTCCCCCATTACGGAATATGTATCGGATGAGACCATAGGCGCATATTCGGAATCTCTGCTGGACAATAGCGTACGGATAGGCGGAGAACTGTACGGCCTGCCGGTGCTGGTGGATTTGGGAAGGCCTGTATACAATCTGGACCTTGTAGCTGAAATCGGTATGACGGAAGATACCCTGCCCACCACCTGGGAAGAGTATGATGCCATGCTTGCGGAGCTGAAGGATAAGGGGATTTATGGTGTGTACTATAACTATGCTTCCAGCGGTGTGTCCAACGGAGCATTTGCCCAGTTCTTCTCGGAAGGATGCGATGTAGTAAAAGAAGACGGAACTGTAGATATTGACGGGGAAGCAGGCAGGAAGGTATTGGAGAGGCTGGCCTCCTGGTATCAGAACGGCTATACACCCACAGATTCTCTGAGCGTTGCGGATGGTGATGCAAACTTCATGTCCGGTAAGGCGGCCAGTGCCCTTTCCAGCACAGGAGCGGGATTCTTTGTGAGAGTGGCTCCAGACATCACCTTTAACTGGGCGGCAGGCCCGATTCTTTCCGGAGATGCCGGGCAGTATGGCATTTCTACTGTGGGAAGCCTGGGTGTATCCAAAAGCTGCCGGAATGTGGAAGCGGCGGCAAAGTGGCTCGAGTTTTTCACAGAGACAGAGAGGAATGCGCAGTGGTGCTATTTTGGAGGATATATCTGCCCGAAAGAGGACGCGGTGAGTCCCTACCAGGATTTGAAGGGATACGGATACATTCTGGAAAATCTGGACTGTGTGCGCGGTGAACCCAACCATGCGGCTGCCCGCACGATGAACACTGTATTCACTCCGGATCTGCAGGCAATCGTATCCGGCGATGTATCTTTGGATGAGGGTATTGCCAAAATGAAAGAGGATATGGAAGGGATTGTCAGCACTGTGGACGCGCTGAGAAACTGATGGAATCAGAATCATAATATGGTATGAATGCAGCGCCATGGGGCGGGAGCCTCATGGCGCTGCCGCATCAAGGAGGAAGAGAAAAACATGCGCAAGGGCGCGCAGAGGAGAGGGTTATGATGAAATTATCTTACATCACCGATGAGGCAACTCAGAATTTTGAAGAGGCAATCTGCCTGGCCAGGGAAAACGGACTCGATGGACTGGAACTGCGCAGTGTTGAAAATAAGCCGGTGGAAGAAATCCCGTCCATGGTCTGGCAGACCTGGAAAAGGCGTCTGGACGAAGAGGGACTGGTGGTATCCAATATTGCGGGGAGCTTTCTGAAATGTGAATATTCCACGGAGCAGATGAGGCGGGAGCTGGACAAGCTGCGCCGTCTGTGTGATGCGGCCGATGCCTTTGCCTGCGATACGATTCGGGGATTCTGCTTCCTGGCTCCGCAGAAAGGGGCTGTGGAGCCGGAGCATCTGGTGCCTGGTTTTGAAGAAGCGGGGAAGATTCTTGCAAAGCACGGAAAGCGTCTGCTGTTGGAGGCGGATCCGTCTGTGAACACCAGCAATCACCAGGGACTTGCGGCCCTTCTGAAACTGCTGGATCCTGCTTTGTTTGGAGCCATTTATGATCCGGGGAATGATTTGTTTGATCCGTTGCAGGAGAATCCTTTCCCGGATGGTTATGAGGCGATTGCTCCCTTTATGGTTCATGTCCATATTAAGGATGCTGTGTATGATGAAAGGTATGAGCCTGTATGTGTGGCTCCGGGCAGCGGACTGGTAGGATATGACGCGCTGCTGAGACGACTGAAACAGGATGGCTATAATGGCTGGCTTTCGCTGGAACCTCATTACCGCAAGGATGTGGAGCTGACCAGAGAACAGATGCTTCTGCCCGGAGGCAGCGCTTTTTCCAGGGGCGGCGCAGCTTCACTGAAAGAGAGTGCGGATGCGCTGAAGAGACTGCTGGAGGGATGTCATGATAGCCATTCATAATATTAATCTGGTGGAAAACGGAATGATTACGCCCTGCGAAATAGGGATAGAAAAAGGAAGAATCGATGCAATAGAGGCTCCGGGAGTGCTCAGTGGACGACCGGGAACAGCGTGTGTGGATGGGGAGGGGCAATATCTGTCCCATGGGTTCGTTGACATCCATGTGCATGGAGGAGGCGGATACGACTTCATGGATGCGGATCTGGAAGCATGGCACCATATCAGCACATTTCATCTCCGGTATGGGACCTGTCTCTTATACACATCTGACGCTGCCGACGAAGAGACTCGTGT